>JAPLFQ010000011.1 GCA_026390595.1 Ignavibacteriales bacterium | reverse complement strand
AGTATACTGTCCCGACGTCACATCCGCAACTACGGCTTGCTTAAATGCTATACTGAAACGACGTTGTACCTTTTCCATCGCCCGGCTCCTGTTGGTAGGTAATTACTACCTGTCAACTTATTCCCGGACGAGACAACTATTTACTATTCACTGTTTACTGTTCACTCCGATGAAACTGGTTTCAGCTAGTGCGTCAAAGCCCATGTTACGATATTCGCCCCAAACCTCAACGCTTCCTGTCGCACCGATTCGGGGTCGCCATGGACTTCCGGATCGGCCCAGGCATCGCTTGGATTGGACTCGTACGTATAGTAAACCACCAGACGTCCTTTGGAGAAGATGCCAAACCCCTGCGCGGGCTTGCCGTCATGCTCGTGCGACTTCGGGACGCCGTTCGGGAAATTGAACTGACAGCTGTACAGCCCGTACGTGAAAGGAAGCTCTACAAGGCTTTGATCGGGGAAGACCTTTTTCATCTCGCGTCTGAACGCCTTGTCCATGCCGTAGTCATCGTCTGCGTAAAGAAATCCGCCGTTCGCCAGAAATGAACGGAGCCGCTGGACTTCGTAGTCGGAGAACTGAATGTTCCCGTGACCCGTCACGAAGAGAAACGAGTATGAAAAGAGTTTCTCGCTGGAAAGGTCCACGAACTCGTAGCGCGGGTCGACATCGATGGTCGTATTGGCTTTGACGAACCTGAGCAGATTTGGTTCGGCCGACGGGTCGTTATACCAGTCACCGCCGCCGCTGTATTTCAGTCGGGCAATGCGGAATTGGCTCTCCACACGCTGTTGGGCAACGGCTCCTGCGGCGAAGAGCGAAACCAAGACAATTGTCGAGAAAAGTGATCGCTTCATATATATTCAATGTAGAAAAACAACCAGAGAGAATCAAAAGAGATGATGTTTGCCGGCCAAACGGCGTATTCTCAGCAATTTACCTGAGGAAAGTGCCGCACAGTGTCTGCGATTTTGTTTTTTCTGAACATGGTTCTTGACAAACGGCCGCCGCGATCGTATATTGCTTGTGTCTTCGATGAAGACACGTAGCAGCTTATCAAGAACGGCTGAGGGAACAGGCCCTGTGAAGCCGTAGCAACCGTTCCGAGCAATCGGGAGCCAGGTGCTAACTCCTACTCGGTGACATCGTCACCGGGAAAGATGAGCTCGGAGAGTTTGGATATTACCTCTTCTGGCATATCGACCCGGAAGAGGTTTTTTGTTTTATAACCTCTTCAGCGGCCTTCCGTCTCATCATCCTGGTAAGCTCCTGCATTGTGGTACGATCAATTGCTGAGCATGTGCGGTGTTCCATGGATTTGTTTCCGTCCCTGCTCAACAATTCCTGACGAACGAAAACACAATCATACTTCAATCATACGTTCACATTTCAAGGAGCATCTATGAGCAGCAACGGAAAACCCTCGGTACGTCACTTCGAGACTCTGCAACTCCATGCGGGGCAGCAGGCAGATCCCACAACACACGCGCGCGCCGTACCAATTTATCAAACCACGTCGTTCACGTTTGACAACGCGGACCATGCCGCGTCGTTGTTCGCGCTGCAGCAGTTCGGGAACATCTACACGCGTATCATGAACCCCACGACTGCAGTATTTGAAGAACGGATCGCCGCACTGGAGGGGGGTGTCGGAGCGCTTGCTGTCTCGTCGGGTCAGGCGGCTGAGTTTCTCGCGCTCTCGACGATCGTACAGGCAGGAGAAAACATCGTCTCAACAAGTCTTCTGTACGGCGGCACCTACAATCTCTTCAAGGTTACACTGCCTCGTTTGGGAATTGACACGAAGTTTGTCGATGGCGATGATCCGGCGGACTTCGAAAAACTCATCGATTCGAAAACAAAAGCTCTCTATATCGAAACGATCAGCAACCCACGTCTGAAGGTGCCGGATTTTGAAGCCATTGCGAAAGTGGCGCATAGTCATAAGATCCCGTTGATTGTCGACAACACATTCGGTGCAGGTGGATATCTTTGCCGCCCCTTCGACCACGGTGCGGATATCATCGTTCATTCGGCCACGAAATGGATTGGCGGGCACGGGACATCGATTGGCGGAGTGATTGTCGATTCTGGGAAATTCGACTGGGGGAACGGGAACTTTCCTGTCTTTACGCAACCCAGTCCTGGTTACCACGGCCTTAATTTCTGGGAAACGTTCGGCTCCAAAAGCCCCTTCGGAAATATCGCGTTCATCATCCGTGCGCGCGTAGAACAGCTCAGGGACTTCGGACCTTGCCTGAGTCCATTCAACTCATTCCTTTTCATCCAGGGACTCGAGACGCTCTCGCTGCGCGCCGAACGCCACAGCCAGAACGCGCTCGCGCTCGCGCAATGGCTGCGGAAACACCCGCTGATTGAGTGGGTGACGTACCCCGGTCTCGAGGATCATCCGTCGCATGCGATCGCCAAGAAATACCTGTATCGCGGCTTGTATGGCGGCATGCTTGTGTTCGGCATCAAGGGGGGACTCGAAGCGGGAAGGAAATTCATCAACAACCTGAAACTTGCGAGTTTGCTTGCGAATGTTGGTGACGCGAAGACATTGGTCATTCATCCCGCATCAACCACGCATCAGCAACTCAACGCGAAAGAGCAGCTTGAATCCGGCACGACTCCCGATCTCGTCCGGGTTTCTGTCGGGATCGAGCATATCGAAGACATCATTGCTGATTTCGAACAAGCGCTAAACGCGGTGGAAGTTGCCTAACAAGCGTTCGATGGCAGACCCGTCAGGATTTCTTTTGATTGCTCCACGAAACCTGACGGGTCTTACTCTTTTCCGCTGCTCAAAAAAATCCCCGCGCAGGCTTAGCTCCCGCGCGGGGATGGAGGTGCAACGTGATTGAAGCGGGAAGGGTGGAAGCCCCCCGCTGAAACCTGGAACGCTGATGAAGGCGTCCTTCGCCGTGTGTTGGTCCGGAAGAAGGGCGCCTTCGACTTTGTCAGTCCATGATCTTCCGCAAGAACGCCGGTTTCTCAGGATCTGCCTTATCGATCTTCTCGTTCCCTTTGTCGGGTTCGCGCTGGGCCTGGATCGAGATGTCGATCCCGCGGCGCAGGAAGGTCGGTTCTTCGAACTTCTGAAGATCGCCCGGTCCCGAGGGGATGCGATCGATGAGCCTCGTGGCAGGCTTCGGCGGCTGTTTGGCCGCGACTGCCTTCCTGTTGAAGCCCGTCGCGATGACGGTGACCATGATTTCATCCTTCATGTTTTCATCGATAACCGTACCGAGAATGACGTTCGCGTCATCACCGGCGGCATCATGAATGACACTGGTCGCTTCATCGACTTCCACAAGCGACATGTTTTTGCCACCCGTGACGTTGATCAGGATGCCCTGGGCGCCGGCAATGGAGACGCCGTCAAGCAGCGGGCTGGAGATTGCAGCGTGCGCAGCTTCCGTTGCCCGGTTTTCACCGGTCGCGACGCCGGAACCCATCAACGCATCACCCATTTCGCGCATGACGGTGCGGACGTCGGCAAAATCCACGTTGATAAGCCCTGGAACGGTGATCAACTCCGAGATGCCACGCGTGGCATTGTGCAGGACGTCATTTGCCAGCTCGAATGCATCCATCAACGGCGTATGCCTGTCGATGACATCAAGCAGTTTCTGATTTGGTATGACGATCAGGGTGTCGACCTGTTTCTTGAGTTCCTCGATCCCTTCTTCCGCCTGACCGGTACGGCGTTTTCCTTCGCTGTTGAAAGGCCTCGTCACGATGCCGACGACGAGAGCGCCGAGACTCTTGGCGATGTTTGCTACGATGGGTCCTCCGCCGGTTCCGGTTCCGCCTCCCATCCCGGCGGTCACAAAGACCATGTCGCTGCCGGTCAGGGCGCGGGCGATCTCCTCACGGTCCTCCTCTACTGCCCGGTGGCCGATGGTAGGATCTGCGCCGGCACCAAGGCCCCGGGTCAGGGTTTTCCCGACCTGGATTTTCTGCGATGCCTTGTTGCGTTCCAGCGCCTGGACGTCAGTGTTGATGGCGATAAAATCAACGCCAACCAACCCTTTGTCAATCATGCTGTTGACGGCGTTTCCACCACCACCGCCAACGCCAACCACACGAATCTTTGCCCCGCGGTCCGCTAAGGTGTCAAGTTCAATCACGGTAACATCTCCTTTAGTTAGTGGGTTGTAAGTTTGTATGTGTCAAATTCTGATTCATTTTCAGTTTGCAGTCTACAGATGGCAGACCGTCATTGTGTGAGTGTCTTTTGAAAACCAATCAACATTGCGATTATTTCGTCTACCTCTTTGAACATCTCTGAATGCGTTGCCTGAGAGATATACTCATTTACCAGAGCGACATCCATGCACCCGACACATTCATGGCCTGAACGAATCGCATAGTCCAGGAATTTGGCAAACTCCTTGTCGGAGCGATTGCCTGCGCCTTCAGCGATATTCAAGACGATAGAATCTGAGGCGCGACGAAACTGAGATGTCAATGAAAAAAGTTCATCCTTTGGGAATCTTTTCGTCGCAGAGCGCACAGTCTTTGTGAATTCCAGAGCTTTGACATACACCTTGAGTTTTCGGAAATTATGCATGACTAAATTCTAGGCATCAACCTGCTGTCTGTAATCTGCAATCTGCTCTCTGCAATCTTCCTACAGCTCGTCAAACCAGGTTTTCATCCTGTTAAAAATATTCTTCACAGATCCTTTGCCCTTTTCGGGGGTCACACTTGCCGTGATCGCAGAACGGTCGCGATGCTTGAGTTCGTGGATGACAAGCCCCACACCGGTGGCATAGATCGGGTTTTCGATTTCATGAATCAGGCCGGCGCTGAACCCTGAGGGTATGCCGATCTTCACCGGCATGCCGAGAACTTCGCGCGCAAGGTCCGCTGTCCCCTTGATGAGCGATCCGCCACCCGTCAGCACAACGCCCGCCGAGAGGTGCTTAGAATACCCGGAGCGCTTGATTTCCATCGAGGCAATTTCCAAAATCTCTTCCATCCGCGGCTGAATCACCTGGCAGAGCAGCTTCTTGTCAATCTCGATCGGGGGGCGGCCGCCAATTCCCGGCAGAATGATCGGCTCGTTGTTGACGATAGCCGACATGAACGCGTAGCCGTGTTCCTGTTTGATCCGTTCGGCCTGTTCTGTGAGGATGCCCAGGCCTTTGCGGACATCGTCTGTCACTTTCTTGCCCGCAATGCCGATGACGGCGGTATGCCTGATGGTTCGCTCCTCGAACACGGCGAGATCGGTCGTGCCGCCGCCGATGTCAAGCAGCGCCACGCCGACTTCCTTTTCTTCGTCGTCGAGCACAGCATAGCTCGATGCAAGCGGCTCAAGAACCATATCGTTGACGTGCAAGCCCGCGCGCTGAACACACTTGTAGATATTCTGCGCTGCGGTCACAAGTCCGGTGATGATGTGCACGATTGCTTCCATCCGAACGCCCGCCATGCCCACGGGGTCATAGATGCCATCCTGGCCGTCGACGATAAACTGCTGAGGGATGACGTGAATGATCTTGCGGTCCGAGGGGAGCGCAACCTTTTTCGTGTCCTCGATAAGCCTGTCAACATCTTCCTGCGTAATCTCATTATCAGGCCGGCTGATTGCGACGACGCCGCGGCTCTGAAAGCTTTGAATATGGTCGCCGGCGATCCCCACAGTCACAGAGGAGATCTTTACTCCCGACTGGGCCTGGGCGTCTGCAACGGCGGCTTGAATCGAGCGGACAGTCTTTTCTATGTTCGTGACCACGCCGCGGGTCAGTCCATCGGACGGGCTTCGGCCGATGCCGAGGATGTTCAGCTTTCCCGGATGATTCTCATCGGGCGCGGCGACGATGGCGCACACCTTTGTCGTACCTATGTCAAGACCAACAGCGATATCCTGTGTCATACAGCGATGTTTTCCTTTCAATCCTGATCGGAGTGATCAATCAATCCCGACAGCGGGACGTGGAGATCTAGATGTTCTTCTTGTTCCAGCGAACGACGACCTGATCGTCGAACCGAAGGTCGACGTACTGCAGATTATCAGATCCGCGCTCGCGGACGATGCTATTCCAAAACGATTCCAATCGAATCAGCTTGTTCGCAATTTCCCCGCGGCCGAAGATGATCGGCACACCCCATTCAGCTGCATACAGCACAATGTCGCCGCCATTCCGGAGACGCACTTCAGACAGCAAATGGGATAGTTCCTTGTTCACCAGCTTTGAGGTTGCGAGAATCTGCAGCGCCTCTTGAATGTCCGGATGCTTGATGATCGTACCCGGTGTCAACACCAGTCCGTCCGGCATTCCCGTCAGCACGGGTAAATCGAATAACTGTTTCGACATCGAATGAGGAAGGACAACGCCGTCTTCGTCGAGGTACAATATCTCTGCACTGTTGATGATCGCAAGCGGCACGCGCTCTTTGACTGTAACCTTCAGTGTTGCCGGCAAATCACGCTCGATCACCGCATCCTTGATAAAATGATGACTGAGGATATCCCGCCTCACAGCCGCGAGATCCACATCCTGGAGTTGCGAGTTCTTCGGCACCTTGATCAGCTGCGTGATTTCCGCTGTCTCGACGATGCGGTTTCCTTCGATTGTTACACGTTTCACTTTCAGATTTGACTTCCAGAGGTTCGCCGAGACAATCAGCCCTGCCGCCAGCAGGAGCAGCCCGACAAATCCGAATTTCAATGTTCTGTGAGCGCTCATGCGACCTTCTGCCTCACTTCATCCGAAAAGCCGACCAGCTTCACTTCGAGCTCGAGAAGAACGCCGGTGTTCTGATGGACGGTGCGCCGCGTGAGATCCATCAGTGTCACGACATCTATGGCTTTCGCGTCGCCAAGGTTGACGATGAAATTCGCGTGTTTCTCGGATATCTGGGCACTCCCGACCCGCTTTCCCTTCAGGCCTGCCTGCTCGATGAGTTTCGCAGCGAACATCCCCGGCGGGTTCTTGAACATGCTGCCGGAGTTCGGAAGCGTCAGCGGTTGTGTGGTGTTCCGTTTCAGGATGTGCTCCCGGCGTCGTCGAATCAGTTCTTCCTTGTCCCCTTTCGGGAGCCGAAATGAAGCACTCAACACGATGTCTTTGCCAAAGCCCGAATGCCGATACGAAAAGTCGGCCTGTTCTTTCGCAATTGTCTGAAGACGACCATCGCGAAACACTTCCACGTCAACGATGTGATCTGCTGTTTCGCCTCCATGCGCCCCGGCGTTCATCACGATGCAGCCGCCGACGCTCCCCGGGATCCCGGCGAGCATTTCAACTCCGGCTAATTCCTGTTGTATGCAGAAATCCACAAACTTCGACCAGTGTGCGCCCGCTTCTGCTATCACGAGATCTCCCTGCATGGAGACGTTGGCCAGCGATGACTCAAGATTAATCGCCGCGCAGCGGATTCCGTCGTCACTGATAATAATGTTGCTTCCGCGTCCGAGCATCAGGTGCGGATAGTTGTTCTTCTGAAAGTATTGAACGATCTCCACCAGGTCCTGCTTATCGGCAGGCTCGACATAATAGTCCGCCGGTCCGCCTACGCGCATCGATGTATACTTCGACATCGGCTCGTTGATGGCGATGTATCCGCGGAAAAAGGGCTTTATGTCGCTCAGTGTGACCATAGTTGTAAAAGCACAAATTGTTGATTGGTGATTGGTTAATTGGTGGGTCAACATCTGACCAATTAACTATTTAACCAATTAACTTCTTAACCTTTCATCTTCTTCAAAAACTCTTCCCCAAACTTCCAGATATCTCCCGCGCCCATGGTGATCACAATGTCGCCGCTCTTGACGATCGACGCTAGATGATCGGGCACCTGTTTCTTGTCCGGGACGTACTGGGCATCCTTGTGGCCGAAGCGCTTGGCCGCGTTGACGATCAATTCTCCCGAGATGCCCTGGATTGCTTCTTCCCGCGCAGGGTAGACGTCTGTTACAATGAGCACGTCCGAGAGAAGGAATGACTTCCCGAAGTCCTCATAGAAATCGCGCGTCCTCGTATAGAGATGAGGCTGAAAAACGCACACCACGCGCCGCCGCCATCCGGCCTTGACGCCTGCAAGCGTCGCGCGGCACTCTGTGGGATGATGGGCATAATCGTCATACAGCGTAATCCCCTTGACGTCGCCCTTCTTTTCCCAGCGTCGGTACACACCGGAAAACTTTTCGATACCGGCCTTCACCTTATCGAACGGCACGCCAAGCTGCAGACCCACGGCGATTGCAGCGAGTGAGTTCTGGACGTTGTGATTCCCGGGGACTTGAATGGTGACGTGTCCCAGGTCGGCACCGTTGTAGACGACGGTGAACGTCGAGGTATTGTCTTTGTGACTGATATCGACTGCCTGCACGTCAGCCTGCGGATTCAATCCGTAGGTGATGATCTTTTTCTTGATGAGCTGCGGCATGATGTCGAGCAATGCCGGCTCGTCGAGGCACAGGACGATAAATCCATAGAACGGGACTTTCGAGGCAAATTGTATGAAGGCACCCTTGATGTCCTCGAGATCCCGGTAACAATCGAGATGATCGGTTTCCAGTGTCGTCATGACCGCGACCGTCGGAGTAATCGAAAGAAAAGACCGGTCGAATTCGTCAGCCTCGACGACAATGAAATCACCGTGGCCGAGCCGCGCATTCGTGCCGCCGAGGCCGCTCAGCTTGCCGCCGACGATGACCGTCGGATCAAGATTTCCTTCCATAAGTACCAGGCTGACCATCGATGTCGTCGTGGTTTTGCCATGGGTGCCCGCGATACCGATGCCGTACTTCAGCCGCATGACTTCGGCAAGCATTTCAGCACGGCGGATGATGGGGATCTTGCGCCGCTGCGCTTCGAGTACCTCGGGATTGTCGAGCGAAACGGCAGACGAATAGACCAATGCGTCGACGTCGTCGACGATGTTCTCTGCCCGATGACCTTCGAAAACACTCGCGCCGAGTTTTTGCAGCCGTTCGGTGACTTCCGAGAGACCGCGATCAGATCCGCTGACACGGAAACCCTGGTCGAGCAGTATCTCAGCGATGCCGCTCATCCCTATGCCGCCAATACCGACAAAATGAATTTTCTTTATGGATGAGAACATGAATGTCCAGTGTTAAACGTGGTTGAATTCAGAAGTTAGAATTCAGAATCCAGAATCCAGAATCTCCCTGCTGACTCCTGACTTCTGCATTCTGTCTTCCATCAAGTGCTCTCTAGAGCGTTTTCCTTCTTCTCATCCCGAACCGTCGTTGACGCCCTTTCGGGACATGGTTTGCGATCCGTTCCATTTCGGCAACAAGTTCCCGGTCCCTTTCATAGCGGCCGACGCGGATCCGGAACAAACGCTTGCGCGCTTTCATCTTGAAGACGATCAGCTGAAAATGCCCGGCGGTCTGCACCATGCGCTCGCGGCCAATATGCATCCACTCAATGTCGGAGAACAGAATCTCACGTTCCCTGCTGTGGGAGTGAAAGATCATCCGGTCGTCTGTGATCACGAGTTTGCGGTTGCGCCCCAGGTTCAGCAGCAGGGTGACAAGCGCAATGGCGACGAAAAACATCATGATGTATACGATCGGGTCTTTGAACACGAACGAAAACTGGTTCTCGAAGAAACTTCCCTTTATTCCCGCGTACATGAGGAAGACCAGCAGGTACAGCAATGCCTGCTGATAGTAGAAGTCGAGTTTATATTTGAACGTTCGTTGACCCATACGGTTCTATCGAATCATTCCCAGAATTGCTGTTGCGATTTCCCGGCTGGCCCCGGGCTTCCCCAGCCGGGCGCTTGCCGTGCTCATCGTGTCCAATCGCCGCGAATCGTTCATCAGCCCAAGCACGATCGCCCGAAGATTCTGTCGTACATCCTTGTCGGCGATCATCACTGCCGCACCGCCGTCTGCGAGAGACCGGGCGTTGTGTGTCTGGTGGTCTCCAGCCGCAGAAGGATACGGAACGAGTATTGCCGGTTTTCCAACCTTCGTCAGCTCAGCCAGGGTCGTCGCACCTGAGCGGCAAACGACCAGGTCTGCGGCCCCGAAGGCAAATTCCATCCTGTCAATGAATGGGCCAAGCCAGCCAATATCCTTACCGGCAGCGGCCTTCTGTACTCGTTCGTAATCGCCTTGCCCCGTCTGCCAGACGAGTTGTATGCCGGCTTTGAGAAGCTCCCGAAGCGATTGGAGAACCGCGTCGTTGATGGATGCAGCCCCGAGGCTTCCGCCGAACACCAGGAGTGTTTTTTTCTCCGCTGCAATATGAAAGAACGAGCGGCTTTCTTCCTGTGTCACCGTTCCCAGGATCTCACGAGTCGGCGTTCCGACAAGGCGGACATGATCGGTCCGCTTCAGCCATCGCCGTGCCGCATCAAATGCTATGAAGACTGCGGTCACCCGTTTCGCGAGAACCCTCGTTGTCACGCCGGGAAAGCTGTTCGATTCGTGGATCACCGTCGGAATGCCGAGCAGCGAAGCGGCGAACAGGATCGGTCCGCACACATAGCCGCCGGTGCCGATGACGATATCCGGGCGAAACTGACGTATGACAAAGAGCGATTGAACGAAAGAAACAACCACTTTGACCGGGAAAAGGAGATTGTCGACCGTCAATCTCCTGTGGAACCCGCTGATCCAAATCGTTCGAAAAGGGTAGCCGCGCAGAGGCACGACCCTTGCTTCGATTTTCCCTTTTGTTCCGAGGAACAGAAACCTCGAAGACGGCTCCAACCGCTTGATTTCATCAGCGATCGCCAGGGCAGGGAAGAGATGCCCTCCTGTTCCACCGCCGGCGAGCAAAATGTTTGGAGCCTGTGTTCCCAACTCAATTCCTTGCTGGCTGCGGAATCGGCTCCGCAGCGTCCGGTCAATACACCTTTGCTGTCTTGTCTTCTATCAGCGGTGCCGCGAGGGGCTGTTCCGGCACTTTCTCGGCGCGCGGATGCATGTCCGTCTGTGCCGAGATATTCAAGAGGACGCCGACAGCGAACGACGTAAAGAGCAGCGACGAACCGCCATAGCTCACGAACGGCATTGGCAAACCGGTCGTCGGGAGGATTCCCAGCGTCACGCCGGCATTGACAAGCGCATACAATGTGACGACGCTCGTGATGCCGATTGCGAGCAACCGGCCGAACTCGTCACGGGCGAACTTCGCGATCTTGAAGCCGCGAAGCATAATGATGAGAAAAACCGTCATGAAAAAAATCGTCCCGACGGCGCCATACTCCTCGCCGACGATGGAGAAGACAAAATCGCCGTACGACTCGGGAAGAAAGAAATCACGCTGCTTGCTGAGCCCCGGTCCGACGCCAAACAATCCGCCATTGCCGAATCCGATGATGCCCTGCATCAGCTGATAACCGACTTTTCCGCCGCTCGAGCTTCCATCCAGAAACATGTGGATACGCTGCATCACGTGGGGACGCGTCAAGGCGACGCCAACCAGCACCGGTATCGCCGCGGCCATCGTGCCGAGCAAATGCGAAAACCGTGCGCGGCTGATGAAGAGCATGACCATGCTCATGAGGATAATCATCGATCCCGTGCTGAAATTCGGCTGCAGGAGGACAAGCCCCGCAACGGTCCCGATCCAGATCATCATGGGCATGAAGCCCTTCTTCAAATCCCGGATCATGTCCCCTTTTGTTGAGATGAGCGCGCACAGGTGGAAGAGGAGCGCGAACTTCGCGAACTCAGACGGCTGCAAGCCCAATCCGCCAAACCGCAACCACCGCGTGGCTCCTTTGACTTCGCCGCCCAGGACCAGCGTGACCATCAGGAATGCGATGGAAAGGATCACCGCAGGCTTTGTCCATTTTTTGTATTTCCTGTAATCGATCGTCATGCCCACGAACAACGCCACCAGGCCGAGAAGAACCTTCATGGCGTGCAGATTGAGCAGCCGGTTGCTTTCTCCGAACTTTTCCATCGCCCATGTCGATGATGCGCTATAGACGACGGCGAGGCTCAGCACCATCAGAATCAGAACGGTGACGAGCGTCGGCAGATCAATATGATTTCGCTGTGATCGTTTCATTGAATCAGTATCTCTTTGTCGAAATGCTTCCTACAGATTCTTCACAAGTTCTTTAAACACACGGCCGCGCTGTTCGTAGTTTTCGAACCAATCGAATGAAGCGCAGGCAGGGGAGAGGAGGACCACATCACCTTCCCGGGCAAAACTCTGCGCGGCGAGCACCGCTTCGTCAATCGACTTCGCGCGCTGCAACGGCTTGATCCCGGCAAATGCCTGTTCGACCTTGTCGGCCGATTCGCCCATGGCTACGATGGCCCGAACATTCTTCCGGACCAGCTCAGTAATCCTGGAGTAGTCATTTCCCTTGTCTCGTCCGCCGAGCATCATGATGATGGGACGATCGAAGGCCTGGAGAGCATACCAGACCGCGTCAATGCTCGTTGCCTTGGAGTCATTGTAGAACCGCACGCCGTTGACTTCCCGGACAAATTCCTGCCGGTGTTCCACTCCCCTGAAATTCCTCAACGTCGCCCGGATGGAGGCGGGGCCGACGCCTGATAACTGTCCCACGAGCGACGCAGCCATCGCGTTGTACAGGTTGTGAGGACCCTTGATGCTGATGTCGTCCACGCCTATGATCTCGTACCGTTTTCCGCTAAGGACTGTCACAAGTTTTCCGCCTTCTTGAAATGCCCCTTCCGCAAGTGTCTGCCGGATGCTGAAGGGGATGCGTCTGCACCGGGCCTTCTGCGCCAATTTCGATGTCCATTCGTCATCTGCATCGTAGAGCAGGACATCATCGCCGGCCTGGTTCATGAAGATGCGGGCCTTCGCTTCCGCATACTTCTCCATGGAGTGGTCGTAGCGATCCATGTGATTCTGCGTAATGTTCAGGATCGCGGAGATGCGCGGCCGGAACGTATCACAATGATCGAGCTGGAAGCTGCTTATCTCCAGAACTGCAGTAGCTGCCGGATCCAGTTCCAGAACGACAGATGAGAATGCCGTGCCGATGTTGCCCGCAACTGCATGCTTTTTCTTTGCATCGCCGAGGATCCTCCCGATCAGGGTGGTCGTCGTTGTCTTCCCATTCGATCCGGTAATGGCGACGATGGGAGAACGGCAAAACCAGCTCGCGACCTCTACCTCGCTGACGACATTAATTCCGCGTTTTCGGGCTTCCATCACCACGGGAGCGTTTGTCGGTACTCCCGGGCTGATGACCATCAAAGAACACTCGTACACTCGTTCGGAATGTCCGCCCAGTTCGTGCGCGATGCCGAGATCGCTTAACGACCGGGCTTCCGCCTGCAGCTTCTCCGCTCCGGTCTTGTCGCTGACGAGGACCAGAGCTCCCGCATTGTGCAGCAACCGCGCGACTGCGATGCCGCTCCGTGCAGCGCCAATGACGGAGATACTTTTTCCGCGAAGCTGCGCACCATCCATGAATCTTCAGTTCCCGCTGCTCAAGATCCGGCGGTCAACGTACCTTGAACGTCGCCAGACTCAAAATCATGAAGAGAATCGCGATAATATAGAATCGCGTCACAATTTTCGGCTCGGGCCACCCGAGCAATTCGAAGTGATGATGAATCGGCGCCATCTTGAAGACACGGCGCCCTTCACCGTACTTCTTTTTCGTGTACTTGAAATACAATCGCTGGACGATAACGGAGACAGTCTCCATCAGGAAAACGCCGCCGAGTGTCGGCAGCAGCAGTTCCTTCTTCATGAGCACGCACATAGCGCCGACGACACCGCCAAGAGCAAGCGACCCCGTGTCGCCCATGAATACCTGGGCTGGATAGGAGTTGAACCAGAGGAAGCCGAGCGCCGCCCCCACCAGCGCAGCGCAATAGATCGCAAGTTCACCATTACCCTTGAGAAACGGAATCGTGAGGTATTTGCTCCATTCTGCGTGACCGGAAACGTATGCGATGATCGCCAGTGTCAACGCCACGATTCCCACAGTGCCGATGGCCAGGCCGTCGAGTCCGTCTGTCAGGTTTACGGCGTTGGATGTCGCCGTGATGATGAAGATGACAATCGGGATGTAGAACAACCCCAGGTCGAACTCCAGATGCTTGAAGAATGGAACAGTCGTCTTCGATTTCAGGGCGACGAGGGTTGGGTCGATCCACTGAGGATGGAAATAGATGACACCGCCGACCACGAGTCCGACCACGACTTGTCCCACAATCTTGTATCGTCCGATGAGCCCTTTTGGCTTCTTCTTCACAACTTTCAAAAAATCATCCAGGAACCCGACAGCGCCGAGAACAATTGTCACGAAGAGAATGAGAAGGACATAGCCGTTCCTAAGGTCGTTCCACAACAGGGCGGGAATGACGAGCGATGCAAGAACGATGAGTCCCCCCATGGTCGGCGTGCCCGCCTTGCTGAGGTGGTTCTTAGGTGCTTCCAACTTTGCGGCTTCACCGATCTGATGCTTCTTCAGCATGCGGATGATTTTTGGTCCCAGCCAGAAGGCGATCACCAGCGCAGTAACGGCCGACAGTCCGGCACGAAACGTTATATACTGGAACAGGCCGAAGCCGGGGATATGAAATTTCTTATCGAGATATGAGAAGAGGTAATACAGCATCGTTCTCGTTCCTAGGCTGCCTGATCAGGTGCGTTCTGAGTTGGTTTGAATCGTTCTTCGAGAAACGCCACCACTTCTTCCATTTTCATTCCCCTGGAACCTTTGACAAGCACAACATCGCCCGGCGAAATCAACTCTGCGAGGTGCTCACACAGCGGCTTCTTTTCGGCAAAGTGCGACTTGAACACCACGGTCGATTCAATGTGAGTGTTCTGCGAAAGAGGGCCGTAGGTCAGGAGATGCCGTACTCCGGATTTCGCTACTTCCCGGCCGATCCGCCCGTGTTCGTCTGCTGCGTTTTTACCGAGTTCCAGCATGTCCGCCAGGACTGCAATCTTCTTGCCCTTTGAGATCACGCCCTCGAGCACGTTCAACGCGGCGAGGGCTGAATCCGGATTGGAGTTGTACGTGTCGTTCAGCACTGTGATGCGGTCCAACTTCAGAACCTGCATGCGCTTGCTGGCGCTAGTAAACGAAGAAAGGGCTTCCGCTATTCTTTTTGCCGGGACCTTGAACGCCAACCCGACCGCCGCGGCAGCCAGCGCGTTCATCGCATTATGGTGTCCGGGGACGGCGACCTGCACGCGGAACGCTTTCTTTCCTTTCGGCTTCATTTCCAGGAGCGCGCGGGCGTTATCGTCAAAGGAAAGAATCTTTCCCTTCAACATCGCAGGCCCTTTGTTGAATCCGAATGTGATTGCCTTCCTGAGTCCCTTCGCCTGTTTCCGGACGCGAACGTCATCCTGGTTGATGAAACCGACGGCTTTCGACCGCCTGTTCTTCCGAATCCACTCGAACGCTTCCCCTTCAGCCTTTGCTACACCCTCGACGGTGCCGAAAAACTCCAGATGTTCACGGCCGACGTTTGTGATCAGCACGTGTGTTGGCTCCGCAACGGAACAGAGATGGGCGATCTCTCCAAAATGGTTGGTGCCGATCTCGACGACCGCAATCTGATGCTGCCGCTCCAGGCGCAGCAGTGTTTGCGGCACGCCGATATGGTTGTTCAGATTGCCTTCCGTGCTCAGCACGCGGAACTTTGTCCGGAGCACCGAGGAAACCATCTCCTTCGTCGTTGTCTTTCCGTTGCTTCCTCCGATAACTACGACCGGGATCTTGAATTTCTTCCGGTGAAGATTCGCCAGTTGTCCAAACGCTGTGACGGTATCTTCGACGATCAGCCGGGGCAGGTTCAGACTCGAAACCATGATCGGGTTCGCTTCAGCCCACTTCGCGTCAGCGATGATCGCAGCGGCACCCGACTCGACCGCCTTCGTGATAAAATTATGTCCGTCGAATTTTTCTCCATGCAGCGCGATGAAGAGCTTCCCATGCCCGACTGTCCGCGAGTCGGTCGAAATGCCGTCGCACAGCAGGCCCTTTGATCGCTCGAAGCCGAGCGCCTGAACGTGGGGAAGAGCCAGTATATCTTTTCCCGTGAACGTCATCCGCGGACACAATCCTCGATAACTTCCCGATCACTGAAATGAATCTTCTCTTTACCGATCACCTGGTACTCTTCGTGCCCCTTGCCAGCGACGAGAATGACGTCGCCAGTGCGAGCCTGCCGCAGCGCCGCATGAATAGCAGTTTTCCGGTCGACCTCCTGTGACACCGAGGCTTCACGTGAAATTCCCCCGACGATCTCGTTGATAATCTGTTGAGGGTTTTCCGTTCTCGGATTGTCCGACGTGACAATGACGATGTCGCTGAGACTTCCGGCGATCTTGCCCATCAAAGGTCTCTTGGTCCGATCTCGGTCTCCGCCTGCGCCAAATACCGTGATGATGCGCCCGCGATCTCGTTCTGGCAGTACGTCGTGAATCGTTCGAAGACACTTCTCAAGAGCATCCGGCGTATGAGCATAGTCGACGATAGCGGTCCAGCCCTGCGGTGAAGTGATGCGCTCGAACCGGCCGCGCACATTCTTCAGGCTGCTGATCCCGGATGCGATCTTCCCGTGTGGATAGCCGAGGGCCATTCCCGCAGCGTATGCAGAAAGAACATTATAGACATTGAATCGACCGACCAATGGCGACGTGATCGGGTGCTCTTCGTTTCCCGACCGGACCGTGAATATTGTTCCGTCCAACGAGAGCCGGATATCCCTGGCCTGAACGTCGGCGTTCTCCGTGACCGCGTACGAAATCGTGCGGGCTTTTGTCGCCGCAACGATCTTCCTTCCCCATGGATCATCAGCGTTCGTGACAGCGACGGCATCTCCGGAAAGACCGTCGAACAGAAGTTTCTTCGCTCTGAAGTATTCTTCCATCGTCCGGTGGTAGTCGAGATGGTCCTGCGTCAGGTTCGTGAACACCGCAACGTCGTACTCGATGCCGTACACTCTTGACTGATGGAGCGCATGCGAGGAGACTTCCATCGAAACCGCCTTGCATCCGGAATTCTGTATCTGCGCGAGGATGTCATTCAGCTCCAGGGATTCCGGCGTCGTGTGGGAGGCAGGAACTACCTGGTCACCCAGGATATACTCGATTGTACCGATGAGCCCGGCTCGCTGTCCGGCTGTTTCCATAATTGACTTGATGATATGCGTTGTCGTCGTTTTGCCGTTCGTTCCGGTCACGCCTACCATCGTCAGTGCTTGCGAGGGAGACCCGAAATAGTTGGCCGACATGAGCGCAAGTGCCTTCCGGCTGTCGGGGACGACGACCTTCACCACGTGCGTGTGCATGAAGTACGAGTCCGGCAGTGTCAGGTCATCTTCGAGCACAATGACCTTTGCGCCTCGTTCGATCGCTGCTTCGACAAACTTGTGGCCGTCGGTTCCGGCGCCGCGCAGGGCGACGAAGCAATCACCGCGCTCAACTTTTCGCGAGTCGTACTGAACCCTGTGCACGTCGATATCGCCGGTGACCAGGAAATGGCCAAAGGTGAGCTCGAACAGCTTCGTGACTTCGATCCCCTCGAGGAGTTTTCCCAAATTCATGTGTTGCCGTTTCCTTGGCGCTCTATGCGATCTTCCCCGAGCCGACTTGTCCCGGTGTTTTCCACCAGGGCGTTGTACATCAGAAACGTTTCGGCTCGGACAAAGATTGCTGCTTCACACTTCAGTACAGAACCGCTGAGACAATCGTTTTAGGCTCGCACACCAGACGGATCGTCATACCCGGCTGTGTCTTCTGCCCGGCGGCGGGAATCTGCTCTACCACGACGCCCGAACCGCGCACCTTGATATCAAAATCGTCTACCACAAGCCGGTTGATGGCACGGCGCAAACTCATCCCCCTGACATCCGGAACCGTTGGCGTTCCATTTGCATCTTCAATTCCGGTACTGTTCAACACCAGCTGGACGACGTCATCTTTCTCGACATGCTTCCCGGGTTCCGGTACCTGGCGCACAACAATGTCACCTGTGCCGATGGTCTGCGATTTCAATCCATGGCCTTCGAGCAGGCGGCCGGCAATCACGACCTGCAGAGTTCGCACGTCGGGCACGCTGATGCCATTGCTGGGGGCTGTCTGCTCTTTCGGTTGCGGTTTCTTCGTGAACCGCCCTGTCGTATTGATGATCCTCTCGGCGATTGATCGGAAGACCGGGCCGCTCGTCAACCCGCCATAGTAAGCTCCGCCGCGGGGGTTGTCAAGCATCACGAGGCACACAACCTGCGGGTCCTCCACGGGAAAGAACCCCACGAACGATCCCGTATAGCTTCCGGCCCCGTAGTGTCCGTCGATAACTTTTCTCGATGTTCCGGTTTTGCCCGCGATGCGGACCCCCTGGATGCGCGTTTCCTTTGCTGTTCCGCGCTCGACAACTCCTTCGAATGCCTGCGTCAGCAACGCGGCGGTTTGCTCGGATATCACTTTCCGGATCAACTGCGGCTTGTTTTCCCTCAGGACTTCGCCGGAGTTGTCCTGGATTTTTGAAATGATGTACGGCCTCATGAGGATGCCTTTGTTCGCCACAGCCGCGTACGCGCAGGCAATCTGCAGCGGTGTGACGGCTACCTCGTAGCCATAGGCCAAAGTCTGAAGCGTTGTGCCGGACCATTCGTTGGGCTTCTTCAGCCGGCCGCGCACTTCGCCCGGAAGATCAACCCCTGAGGGAATGCCGAAGCCGAAGTTGCGGGCCTGCACGTAAAGTCTTTCGGGGCCGAGGGTTGGGGCCAGTTTGGCCATCACGATATTGCTCGAAAGCTCGATAGCCTCCTGAAACGTGATCCAGTCGTACGGGTGCGTGTCCGAGATCGTGCGGGGCTTTCCCTTTGCGCCGGTGGCCACGACGTATTTCCCGTGCTCCGCATAGAATTTTTTCTCAGGTGTCACGAGTCCATTTTCATATCCGGCTGATGCCGTGACGATTTTGAACACTGAACCGGGCTCGAACACATCTGTCACAACTCTGTTGCGGGCAGCGTTCACATCAAAGGAGTTTGGATCATTCGGATTGAGGCCCGGAAAATTTGCGAGGGCCAGGATTTCCCCGGTTTTCGGATTGAGCATCACAGCGAGTCCGGCTGCGGCCTTGTTCACCGCGACACCGCGCTTCAGTTCTTCTTCAACGATCGACTGGTACGCGAGATCGATGGTGAGGACGATGCTGTTGCCGTCGCGTGGTTCGAGGCGCGGATAATCAACCGAAGGACGCGCGCGCCCCAACCCATCGCGCTGCATCACTACGGAGCCATCCTTGCCGCGCAGGTACTCGTCGAATTCAAATTCGAGACCTGAAATTCCCTTGTTGTCTACGTCAGTAAACCCAATCAACGTACCGGCCACTTCATCGTAATGATAGAGGCGTTTCGCTTCGTCCATGGCCACCACGCCGATGAGTTTCCGCGATTCGAGGCGTTTCGCGATGTCGTTGGGTACCCGGCGTTCAAGCCACACAAATCGTTTGGGCGCTCCCGATGTCGTGACGCTGTGAAGCTTCGAAAGATAAAACGAGCGGGGTTTGCCGAATGCGCCGGAAAACTGGACGGCAATGTCAGTGGCATTGTCAGCAACGACTTTCGGATCCGCCGCGAACGAGACATACATCGAATTCGAAGCGAGCACATTCACGTTGCGGTCGTACATGTTTCCCCGCGCCGAGGGAAGAATGAATGTCTGTTCGTACTGCTTCCGGGCGATGGTCTGGTACTTCGACGCTTCGATGACCTGGATGTGAATCAGACGTCCGGCGATGACGATGAAGAACACGGCGAACGCGAGCTTCAGCACAAACAGGCGTCCACGCGGCTGCTGCGGCGTCTCCGGTTGTCGGGACGGCGGCAGTGATTGTTCCGGTATTTTCTTCTGCTCTGGCATCAGTGTGCGCGCGATGCTTCCTCGATGGTGCGAATCTTTTCCTGGTCCACGTCGATCCAGCCGGGAACATCAGCCGGGTTCTTCAAACCCAACTCATCCTCCGCACGCCGGCGTATGCGCTCGAGGCTGGACATTTGATTGATGTGTGCGCGCAGGGCTTCCTGGTCGCTCTGGATTTCCTGCAGCCGCACCTCGCTCTTGTGAATGTCATTGACAAGCTGATTCACGGCAATCACATTGCTGATGTACAGAACAATCGTTGCAGCAGATCCCATCAGAATCAATATGATGGTGAACGGCGAGACCTTGCGTTGAGTGTACTTCCGGTTGACCGGCGGCTGAGTTGTCCCGGGCGGAAGTTCGGCCTGCGGGGGAATGGGCATCGTGCCGCCATAAATCATCCGACGCTGTTGCGGCCGCGGCGAGGACACCTGTGCCCGCCCGCTGTGCTGGGGCGGATCAGGGCTCATCGCCCGTTCGGCGAGTATCTCAGCGCTATTTCTATAAACCTTTGCCATACAAGAAGTTGGAGTGTCCTCACGCTGTCGGTCGCGAACCAGACGCCGCGCGTTCTATATTCTCTCTGCTGCTCTAAGCTTTGCGCTTCGCGATCGGGGATTGAGGCTGCACTCTTCCTCAGTAGCCTCGACCGGTTTCTTCGTCAGGATCCGCAGCTTCGGTTCCAGTATCGTATCGGGGACCAGCTTGTTCCCCGAAGGCCGAATCAACGCCGCCTCGCGCTTGAACGTCTCTTTGACAATTCTGTCTTCGAGCGAGTGATAGGAGATCACGACCACGCGGGCGCCGGGCTTCAACAGCGCGATCGCCTGCGCGAGAGCTCCGGTTAAACTCTCAAGCTCCCGATTCACCTCGATCCGAAGAGCCTGGAAGACTCTCGCCAATGTCTTGATCAGGAATCTTTCTCCGACGACGCTCCTCACGAGAGCGACAAGCTCCCCCGTCGTCTCGAGCGGCGCTCCGGTTCTTTGCCGCACTATTGCGCGGGCGAGAGACCGGGATGCCCGTTCCTCGCCATACTTCCAGATAATTCCTGCCAGCTCCGTCTCATCGTACTGATTGACAACGGTCCGCGCATCGAGCGACTGCGAAGGATCCATGCGCATGTCGAGTCGATCATCACCGCGAAAACTGAATCCTTTGGACGGTTCATCGAGCTGATGAGACGAGACACCAAGATCGAACAGGATTCCGCCGATCTGGCTGATCCCCCGCTGGGAGAGCGCTGCGGATATGTTTCGAAAATTTTCGTGAACGAGAATTCCTCGCTCACCAAACAATGACAATCGTGCTGCTGCGAATTGAATGGCGTCGGGGTCGGCATCAAAGCCGACCAGCACCCCGGTGGGATCAAGTCGTTGAAGAATTGATTCCGCATGGCCGCCCCCCCCGAGTGTCGCATCGACATACAGGCCATCTGTCGATGTGATGAGCCAAGCCAGGACTTCTTCACGTAGGACCGGCGTATGATAGGATGCCACGCGCACTGCCGATGGTTAAGTTATTCTGTCGGCTTCAGAACAACCTCTGCCACCGTCTCGTACGTCGCCGGTTGGTTGTTCATATACGCTTCATAAATCTTGGGATTCCAGATTTCGATACGCTCGAGGACCCCGAGAATGAGCACTTCGTTTTCAATGGCAGCGAACTTTAGAAGATCCTGTGGAATCGACAAACGGGCCTGACTGTCGAGTTGACAATCCACTGCCCACTGCAGCAATGTTCGTACAAAGAATCGATGTTGGGGATTGGAAGGGGAGAGGCCGCGGATCGAGTCTTCAACTTTTGCCCACTCGTCCTGCGGGTATACAAAAAGACATTGTTCGAATCCGCGCGTCAGGATGAATGTGTCATTCGCCCCTGGGGACACATTCTTTCGCACCTTTGCCGGAAGCGCAATACGTCCCTTGTTGTCTGCAGAATATGAATACCGCCCCTTAAACGACGACATAAATGCAAGCCTTCAAAAGTGCCTGATTTTATTGGAAAAATCCCACCCTAGATTCCCCACTTTTCCCCACACGGCATTGAAATTTAGGGAATTGGCGATTAAAGTCAAGTGAAAAAGTGCCGAAAAATCTGGGGTTTTTGAATGTGCTGAGAATTGGCTTGGTATTGCTGGGATTCTAGTTTAGGCCGGAATCCCCACCAAGGAGCAAATCTTGAGGAATATCACACTTTAGGGGGGAGATCACGCCTGCAAACATGGCTAATTCTGTGCACATCTCAAACCAGACCGCAGCTTGACAGGTATTCATTGAGCTCGTCAACGCCGACGAAGTGGTAGCCGTGGAGTCCGGCTCGCCGGGCAGCTTCGATGTTCTCGGACAGGTCATCGATGTACAGAACATCCCGCGGATCGTGTCGAAGCAATTCTATGGTTTTCTCGAAAATCTCGGGTTCAGGTTTGAGTAACCGTAAGCGATAGGAAAGAAAATGGAATGGAATGGACCGCAGAACCGCGAGGTTCTCCATGCATGCGTCGAAATGGAGAGGATTGGTGTTGCTGAGGAGCCCAAGCGGCACTTTTGTACCGAGCGTGCGGACAAGCTCCTCCATCCCCGGGATGGGAAGTTCTATAATGGCCAGCATTGCGCGCTGAAAATCGTCGCGCGAGTACTGCCTGCGTTCATCTGAACAAGCATTCGATGTATTGCGGACGTTGAAGAGTGTGCCGAGATTCTGCAAAAACGTCTCCGTAGAATCCTCACCACGCTCATACCTCTTCACAATATCGATCACCGAGTGCTGGTATGTGCGTCGGTTCTCGGGTGTGTCAATGCCGAGCGTTTGGAGAAACGCTTCTGGACGAATGTGCACGAGCACATTGCCGAGATCGAAAATGACGACTGCTGGTTGAGAAACACTCATCGCGCTACAAGTCCCTTTTCATCTGAATTGCTTTGAGAATGGCAGATTTTTTTTTCGTCCGAACCCCGTACGTCGCGCCCCGACAAACGGTCGCCGGGCGATCGACAACGATGGTTACTCGTGAACCGCAAACTACAAAGGGAGAACATGAAGACAGAAAACTGAAAACATCTTAGAACTCAAAACCCGAAACTCATTTCGTAAAGATCGCCAGAAGTTATGAGAATTGGAAGGAGGAAAGGAAGTGTGGAGAAGAATTGGCCGGTCAGCTGGTGATGCACCAGTCAACCGCTCACCAATGACCCAACCCTCCTTGCCTCACCCGGTCAACTTACTTGTTTCTTCTTTGTGCAATTGGTACTTTGCATGCGTATGACAGAAGCGTACAGCCAGTGATAACGCGAGATTACTTCCTGCGCATGATCCATCAGCTTGCGCAGGTCATTGCCAAAGTACTGGGACTGAGCCAGCTCAAGCGCTATGACGCGGCGCTCGATGAAATCCAACTGAGTTCGAAACAATTGCTCGGAATGGATCTCCGCATGCTGACGACGCTGAGCGACGAAGAATTTGTCCGCCTTCTCGCTCTCGGCGAACGGTTCGATGTTGAAAAATGCGTCGTGGCAGGAGAACTCCTGCGGCTTACGGGTGAGGTGAAGGATCAGGAAGGGGATGAGCGTGAACGATTTCACTGCTACGCGACGTCACTCAGCCTTTTCCTGGAGCTGCTGATTCGCGAATCAGGGGTGCTGCCGAAAGAGTACTTCGACGAAATCGAACTCCTGATTGGAAAGATCTCCCCGTATGAACTCCCTGCCGGCATGAAAATGAAGCTCTTCCGGTATTATGAGATTCTTGGAAGATTTGACATCGCTGAAAACACGTTGTTCGAGATCGTGGAACAGGACCCGGGATTTGTGGATGAGGGATTGAGATTCTATGAGCGGCTCCGGCTCAAAACCGGGGAAGAGCTTGAGCGCGGCAATCTTCCGCGGGAAGAGGTGGAGACGAGCGTAAGGGATTTGAAAAAACGAGTCAGAAGAACCTAGACAAACCGGAGAGACCCTATGGTTACTGCTTTAGTGTTGCTGAGCGTCCAGCGTGAAAAAACCAACACCGTCGCCGAGAAAATAACGGCCATCAAGGGAGTGACAGAAGTATACTCTGTGGCCGGGAAATATGACCTTGCCGTCATTGTCCGGGTCAGGGAGAACGAGGATCTGGCCTCAGTTGTGACGGACCAGATACGTGGAATTGAAGGGATCGAGCGGTCGGAGACGCTCATCGCGTTTCGGGTGTATTCGCGCTACGATCTTGAAATGGCTTTTTCGCTGGGAGCCGGGGGAGAAACAAAGAAGACCTGATCGAGCGGCGTGCTCACGAGAAAGTCAGAATCTGACAGAGTGCGTCGAGGGCAACGACCGCTCTTCGCACCTCAGGAGCCCCGGAATTCTACCTGACGAGAACTGCAATCGCGATCGGCACGAGCAGCCACAACAATCCTTTGATAAGAAAGAAGAGAAGACCCGCAGCGGCATAGCGTTTCAGGAAACTCCGGAAGGGACCATCGGGCCATCGTGCGGTAATCTTCTTTGTTCTGAAATCAGACTTCATCGTCAGGTCTCCGCCTCTACTTGTTGACGCGCCGACAACGTATGACTTTAGGTGGTTAGTACTGCTTCAATCGCATTGCCGCCTCGAGTGCGGGGTCGCGTCCCGCAACGTAGTCCTGGAAAGAGAGGGGCGTCGACATCCGCGGAGTAATCCACTGCCGAGTATCACGTGGATCCCAATACTGATGCCACAAAGTCGATACCCTTACCGTCACATGACTGTTCGGAAGAATGATCCGCCTCGAATCCCCAAAGGAATTACCACGCGAGGAACTGGGCTCACCAATAAACATTGCATTTGTGTACTTCTCAATCTCAGCAATAAGCGTTCCCGCCGCAGACCAAGTCCGTCGTCCAATGATGACAGCGAGACTTCCGCGTTCGTCGTATCTTGACTTGATCAAGCTCCGTAGTATTTCCTTGTTCCAGTAACCATTGCCCCCACCATTGAGCCGCAGGTCGAGCACGAACCGTTCTGCTCTTGCCGAATCGGCCGCGTTCATAGCCCGCGCCAAGAATACACGCAGAGAATCATCTGGTTTCTGTTGAATTGCATTAAGCTGGCAGTATAATGTTCGCGCCTCTGGGAGGTACCGAAACCAATACGTGTTTGCAAGATCGCTGAGCCAGAGCGGAGACGGGCTGCCCTCGCGTGCGTCCACCCATCCCTCACGCTTCTTCCAAGTGAGATCTGTTTCACCAATCAGCATAGGGAATAGACCCGCCGGTGCTAGCACTACGTTGCGTTGCCCAACTGCTGTCGAGATACTGAACCCCACACGCGTTGGGTCCATCGCAAGGCCGACGGATCGAAGTACCTCTGGCATTGTAAGAAGCAATGGTGCCCATGCGCGCACGGCCATTTCGTTGTCGCGGCTGATTAAGGGCTGCACTCGGGCGATTGCCTCCTCGATCGAGACACCACCTATCGCAAGAACACGCGCACCGACCAAGTCCGGGTGCTCCTCTCTTGCCGCGCGTACAAACACGCCATCCTCGAACCAGTACAAGGAGATCGGAAGTTCGTGAAACGCTACAGCTGTGTCACGCCAAGGCCCCACGTTTGAATGTCCATCGCCAACTAGGGCGCACAATCGTTGAAGTGCTACAATCACCTCGTGTCGCGCGAGAAAGGGTAAATGCTGATCGATGCTTCCCAATGCGCTGTCGAACTGTGTGTGCGTCATTCCGTGAAAAAGATTGACATGTTGCTTTGGCATTTCTTCGCGAAGAACGGCCAGGTCCTCACGCCAGCGACGCACCTCCGCGGTATCGAGATGGGCAAGCGACTGAGAGGTAGCATTAGACGCCAATAACGATATTAAGGCGGCCAACGCAATTATTGCTAGGAAGTGCAAATGATCCTCCTATAGTTTCTCCCTCCTTTGACTGCCCAAGAGATTGAAAGGTTGTAAAACCGTGCTAGCGAATCGGGCCGGCCTGCCACCTCAGCAATTTGCTTATTGATTCGTAGGACGCAGCAACGCAGTGACGCATAATGTTTAGGCAACACGCCGTTGCGAGCCGCCGACATCAAACTGATCCTTCATTACCGACGCCCATGAATTCGCTCCCTGTGACCTTATCGCAGAGAATCGAGTCGGCTCTGCAACAAGGACGACAGATCGCCCACCGTGTCCCATATGACCGATGGCCCTTGGCTAAACGTCAGGGCTTGCGCCCCAATCCATTGTTCGTACCTCGATGTCTTGATCGTCGCAAAAGGCGTCCACTCAGCCTTGTCTCCCTCCTGCGCCGGTAGAAACTGGCCGCACAACATGTAAAGCTCTTTTCCACTGGGAGTCATCACGTGACCAATGCGCACATCACGAAAGCGGACAGGATCAGGCGGGCGGTGGGTATGGAAATCGGTAGCGGCTGCCGTGAGCAAAAATTGCACGACCGAATCTATTGACGTGTTCTGCAGTTCAGGAGCAAGTACCTGAGTGGGACTCACGGCCTGCGATGACTGCGCGTGACTGGAGTCGTGCTGCAGGCTGCGAGAATGATTGCTGTAAACAAGATTGCGAGATTTCGCCTGATTCTCCTTGGGTGCACACAATATTGTGCATGGTTTCCAAATCGAACTGCAACATGGGCTGATTCAAGAACAAGGCTGAGCAGCCTGCAGACTCGTTCGATCAGAAGTGCTGCAAACCGCTCTATCAAGACGAATCTTTGCTTGCGCCTGGCCCGTGTTAGCGGTTCGTTGTTATTGTCTGTCCACAGTGTAATTCAGTTCAGTTACCCCGCAAGTAAATTGTCGAGTACTCAATAGGTTTAGTTTTATTTTGTTTTTGATGTCTACAAACAATGGAATTCCTCGTCCAAGAATAATTGGATTAACAAATAGCCAGTAGCCGTCAATTAAGTTCAGTTGAACGAGTGAATGTGTTGCTGTCGGGCTACCAAAAAGCAAGACGTCTTTACCTGCCTGTTGTTTTATTTCATTTATTCTGTCCGAAAGGTTGTCGTTAATAATTTTTGTGTTAGTCAAACCCGCGTCTTTCATTGTTTTCGATAAAACAATTTTGTGAACTTTGTTATACCACTGAGAATGTTCAATGTCGTGCTTGGTTGCTGTCGGCTTGTCTCCTGCGGCAGGCCAGTAATTTTCCATCATCTGATAAGTCACTCGTCCATATAATGCAGTGTCGCCTTCGCTTATCCGCTTACCGACATAATCAAAAATCTCTTCATTAGCTTTAATCCAGTCCATTTCTCCGTTCGGTCCTGCTACAAAACCGTCAAGCGATATGTGCATAAATGAAATTATTCTTCTCATATGGCTCTATTTTTTATTGTTGCCTATGGTTTGTTACTGCTTTCTAATGACCGATGTTAGCGGTTCGTTGTTTTTCTTCAGTTAAATGTGCCCGTTATAGTTTGGGTCAAAATCTACCATCCATTCAATACCGTATTTGTCTCTAAACATACCAAAATAAGAACCCCAAGGGCTGTCTCCAATTGGCACTTCAATTTGTCCGCCTACCGAAAGTCCATAAAATAATTTGTCTGCTTCTTCTTTGCTTTCTGCACTTATTGAAATTTTACTTCTATGTTCGTTTTCATTTGTCTGTCCCATACTTTCTGGAACGTCATTTGCCATTAAAATATTTTTTCCAATAGGTAAAGCAATGTGCATTATTTTATTTGCATCATTTTCTGTTACCGGAAATTCAGGACTTGATATGTCTTTGAAACGCATAATTTTTGCGAACTCTCCGCCGAAAACTGATCTGTAAAATGTAAATGCTTCTTCGGCATTTCCGTTGAAGTTAATGTGAGGATTGATTTGTGCCATTATATTTCTATTTCTATTATTGTTATTATTTTATGATGTCAAATTTAAAACTTGTTTCAATTTTCCTCAGTCGGTGAGTGTCGTCCGTTACAATGACCGCTAACGAGTGGCCAACCGCTGATAGCTACTCTCCTCATCTCGCGTCTAACGTCTTGCTTTTCGCCTTACTTGTTCGACGCGAGCTTTCTTCTCGCTTCTTCGCTCATCATCGCCGGTTTCCACTCGGGCTGCCAGACAATGCGCACGTCGGCATCCCCGACCCCGGGGATTTTCTTGACCCGCTGCTTCACGTCTTCCGAAATCATGTTGCTTGCCGGACAGCCCGGAGTTGTAAGAGTCATTTTCACGCCAACCCAGTCATCGACGATTGTAACGCCGTAGATCAGACCCAGACTCACCACGTCAACCGGAATCTCGGGATCGTAGCAATCCCGGAGAGCTTCGTACACTGCTTCTTTTGTGATGCCGCTTGTTTGTTCTTCGTCCATTGCTTTGATCCTGAATGATAGAATGAACATGTGTCTGGATTCGCGACCTCTCGAACCGTCCTCAGAAAAAGAACCACACGAAGTCGCTGAGAAAGCGAATGCTAAGCACGGCCTTCTCGTGCGCCATTGTGTGAGATTCTCTTCTTCTCAGAGTGTATCTGAGACGCCCTCTAGAAGGGATGCTCGAAGGAGAGATAGAAAAACACTCCCGCCTTTGCCTGGCCGCTCCCCAGCGAGATGGGGAACGCGATGCCCGGCACAATCTGCAGCGTGTTCAGATTAATCGCCCAGCGTAATCCGGGACTGATAATTGTATCCGTCCTCCGATCGCTGGTTCCATCCTCAAATGCATCCGATGAGAAACTGGTCGTGTACTCGAGCATCACGTTGAATGTCTCGGATGTCAGCCAGATGACGCTTGCGCCGACATTATAGGATGTCAGTGTATGCCTGATCGCGCCTGAATTTCCGCTCTCGTCTTTCATGCGGGGCACGTAGGTAAGCCCCGCGTTCGCGTGGGCAGCGAAAAACTCCGAAAACCGTCTGCTTGCGGGAATGTTGACCTGAACTCCGGCCGCCCCGAAGCCGAGTCCCGACGTCGTGCTTCCCGTGGGGAGAAGTACCGAGATCCGGGGGGCAACGGCAGCCCATCCGTCGTCGTCAATCAGTTGATACCGATAATTGATCAGGACGTCCCCGAATCCACCCGGATGAGACGAACTGTGCAGGTTAATTGGAACTGTATAACTCAACTGGTGCGCCCTGCCACCGAGAGGCCACTCTTGTGTGAATGTATAGAAAAGGTCCGTCTGATGTGTGAAGGAGTACTGCAGATTAGAGATGTGTTGCACTACACCTCGTTCCTGATTGTAGGCTTCCTCGATGAAGAAGGAATTATCTTCGATGGCCTCAGGGAATTGTTCTTTTGGAGGTCGTGACTCCTGCGCGATGACAGCGGCTTCTGTGCCTACGAGGCAGAATATCAGAACGCACGCACGGATCATTCCCCTCTGCTTGTGTGTTGCGCTTGATGATGAACTTTCGGTTGTTCCTCGCGACATATTTCGAGCGGACATTGGACTTCCTGTGTTCAGGCTGATTTCGATTCGGACTTGCGGAGATTCGATGCCGGACATCCCGCGTTGTGCATACAGGCGCGGCAACCGACGTCGACAACAGGTACTTCGCTCAAGCATCGGGGGCATCGTTCAAGGAATGGATTGTCGACAATGTACTGACATTTCGGACACATTCGCGCTTCGCTGCGGAGCCGTTCTTGAAGGGTCATCATATGAGTATCTGTGACAACACGCCCCCCACGAAGAATGCCACGACCCACGTTCCGGTCCAGACCAGCATCGCTTCCTTCCATCCCCGTTCCTTCAGCATCACCATCAGTGACGCGATGCAGGGGGTAAACAGAGTAATCGTCACGAGCGCAACGACGATCTGATGAGGTTTCAATGCGAGAACATAAAGCCCGGCGGCCCCGAAGTCCCTTCGGACCATTCCCATGACAAATGCGGTTGCCGCTTCACGAGGCAATTGCAGCCAGCCCGTTGTCAGGGGAGCGAGAATATTCTGCCAGACGGTAAGAAGTCCCGTTACTTGCATAATGCCGACACCCAGCGCGCCCAGAAAGAACCAGGGGGTCGCTTCTTTCATGAAGAAGTACGATCGGTATGCAGTCTTTCGCGCAACGTTATCCAACCGGGGAAACCGCATGGGAGGCAAATCGATCAGGAGCGGCGTTGCGGCTCCGGGAAGGATACGGTCGAGAATCGTCCCCACGGCAACGAAGACGACAAGAATCGTCACCGTGTAAATCAGCATAGCGCCGAAACCTGCTCCAGCCAGAAGCGCGGCCACCACAGCAAGCTGAGCTGAACACGGAATGGCGAACTGTAGAATCGCGGCGGCAATAGTCTTCTCGCGTTCACTTCCGAGGAGACGTGTCGTGATCGTTGCCATCGTGACGCAGCCGAATCCGAGAATCAAGGGAATGACCGCGGCGCCGTTGAGCCCAAGAGCATTGAGGCTTCTGTCAACCAGCGTCGCGAGGCGCGGAAGATACCCGCTATCCTCCAGCATGGCAAGGGCGAGATAGAATGCGATCACCAATGGGAGCAGAAGAAAGATGAGGTAGGTGATAGTCATCGTGACGACACCGAACTCACCGACGAGAATGGTGCCAAACCAGGAATCGGGCGAAACGAATTTCGTGACGATGCCGCTGATCCATGGTTCCCAGAGACCTTTGCCGAGCGTCTTCTCTGTGAAGTTCACGAGGTCCTGCGCGACCAGCTTTCCGACGAACAGGTAGACGAGATACAGCGCACCGAGGAGGAGCGGGATCCCCGTCCACACGTTCACGGCCCAGCGTCCAAAGAGCGTTGCGATACGTGTCCGCGTGTCGCCCTCGGAAAGGACAGCATTGATGATAAGGTTGACCCTGTTGCGGCGCTCTATGTAGAGCGGTTCGCGGTCGTGCCCTGTCGCAACGCCATGGCGTTGTGCTGTCGCTTCATCGCCTTCGAGTATGAGGAGTGCCTCGGCTTCAGATCCCGTGACGCTCAACATTGTGTGAAGCTTGTGATGGAGGGATGGATCCTGTTCGCCCCTGCGGGCTTGCGCGAGGGCAGCATCAATTTGATCGAAGCCCGAACGGGTGGTTGCTGTTGTCTGGAAGACCGGAACGCCGAGAGAATCTGAAAGAAGCCGGGTGTCGATCGTGAGGCCGAGCTTCTTCACCTCGTCCATGAAGTTGAGTAGGACAGCGACCTTCTTTCCCATGTCAACGAGCTGCTGCGTGAGAAAAAGGTCGCGCTCGAGGTGAGCGGCATCGACAACGTTGAGGACAATATCTGAGCGGAGAACGAGATCGCGCGTCACCGCTTCTTCCGCTGTGAACGAAGAAATGCCGTAGACGCCTGGAGTGTCGTAGACGTCGTATGACTTGTAACGCCCCTTCGTCAGCTCGACCGTTGTGCCGGGGTAATTTGAAACGTCGACGTACATCCCCGACATATAGTTGAAGACGAGAGACTTTCCGACGTTTGGATTCCCCACGAGCGCAACAGTCATGCCCGGCGCATCGATGTCTGCGACATCGAAACCGGCGTGACGATGTTTCTCGATGTGATCAGGAGGCGCCGGATGAGATGCGCCAGATGTGGAATGATTGGGCATACGCGAGACCTATGGCTTCGGAAGCTCTGCGGCGGCGTAGGCAACGAAGATAGACCGCGCGAGCGCAACGCCGATTGCAATTTCCTGCCTGTGTTTCTGGATTACCACGGTGCCGCCCGGTAGCCGCTCGAGACACCGTATGAATTCCCCTTTGACCACGCCAAGTCGTATAAGCTGTGATTTGGCCCGGCCTTCAGGAATCTCAATAATGATAAGACGACTCCCCTTGGGAACCTGGTGAAGGGGCATCGAAGGAGTTTTCATATTTGGGACTATTTTCTTGAAATTGAACCAAAAATCGTCAATTCTTATATAGGACTAAAATAGTCCTATTAAGCCCGTTTGTCAAGATCTGAATTGGAAATATAAGAAAAAAGCACAAACTTAACAATAATTCCTATATTTTTTGGCGAGTTTCGTCACTTGAAATCTGCTGGCCTGTAGATTGCTAGCATATTTCAGCTCCTCAAATCAACTTCATCAGCTTGAACGACAATATGATAAGCCTGCTCGGAAAAGTGGCCCTCATCACCGGAGGATCGCGCGGTATCGGCGCCGCCGTTGGCGTGACGATGGCGAAGGCCGGCGCGATGGTTGCGCTAACCTACGGCAAGAGAAAACAGGATGCAGAGCGCACAGCTCATCGCGTAGCCCGTCTTGGCAGTGAGTGTCTCATTATTCATGCGAACGCTGCGAGCCAATCAGAAGTTTGCCACGCAGTCAGCACCACCATTGATCACTTCGGGAAAATTGACATCCTGGTAAACAACGCCGGGATCTGGAAGCGTGGAACCATCGGTGCAATGACCGAGGAGCAATGGGATGAAACGCTCGACGTCAATCTCAAGGGGACGTTTCTCTTCTGCAACGCCGTTGTTCCCTTCATGAAGAAGCAGAAATCCGGCAAGATCATCAACATTGCGAGCACCGCCGGACAGAGAGGGGAACCGTACTATTCCCACTACGCTGCATCCAAGGGGGGTATGATCGCGTTCACCAAAGCCATTGCAGCGGAACTTGCGCCGTCGGGTATCAACGCGAACTGTGTGTCGCCTGGATGGGTCTACACCGACATGACGTCAAACGTCCTGGGCGATCGGAAAAAAATCGGGTCGATCAACAAACTCATCCCGAGAGGCCGGGTGGCGACTCCGGATGAAATCGCCGGTCCCGTTCTATTCCTCGCTTCGGATCTCGCAAACCATGTCGTTGGGGCAGTTCTCAACGTCAATGGTGGAAGCGTACTCTTCGGTTGACGAGATCTTTGTTTTTTGGACGAAAAACGCTATATTTCTTTCGTCCTTTCCCGCACTACTCCCAGATTCAAGAAGTAAGACCGAATCCTGAAATAGCTGCGGCATCAGACTACAAATTTGCTGGAACACCTGCAGTGCTTGATCACGCAGTTTCAAATCGAAATGAAGGTATCAATCATAGCTCATCACGATAAGAAGAAAGGAACCCTCCATGAACCGTTATCAAGAACTTCTTGATCTGATCCAAACGTTTCAAAAGGACTTTGAGAAATTCTATGTGAAGGGAAACAAATCGGCCGGCACACGTGTGCGGAAACACATGGCATCCTTGAAACGAAAAGCTCAGGAAGTCCGGAACGAAGTACAGGAAGTCAAACAGAAAATGGTCGGAGGAGAAGGGGATAATCCCCAGTCCTGATGATCCTGGCTGCATCGTAGTTTGGAATGTCGTACAGGCCGGGCGAGGGGAAAGAACTCCGCCCGGCATCCCATTCTCGCCTTCCGTCGCATCCGCACACGACCTCGATGTCAGACTTTGGTCCTTGCCCGATGTAGTTGCATTCGCGAAGTCCTTGTGGTGAACACCTCTCTTCATACTTGCACTGTGACCATATGAAAAAGCTACTTCTTGTTCTTCTCATGACATCCGCATTGCTCTCGGCGGCAGGCCAGCCTGTTTCTTCGCAGGATCGCGCGCCGCGAATTATTCCCTCTCCGCAGCAATGTGTAACGAGGGGGGAACCGTTCAAATTCACATCGCAGACGCGCGTCATTCTCGGTGAACGGTCGACCGCGGAAGACCGTTTCACAGCGCAGCAGCTCAATCTCTGGCTCGGGGAGCAGCGAAGGACTCCATTGCGCATCGCCGACGAAGAAGCGGTACGGAAGCTCTCAAAGAACATCATCTACATCGGATCGCCGAAAGCTTCGTACGCGAAACAGTGGCTCAAGGCCAGGGCGCTGACTCTCGGTGCAGAACTCAGGGATGAAGGATATGTGCTCGAGTCGAACGGGCAGGAGATCGTCATCGTTGCGGAATCGCCCCGCGGCAGGTTCTACGGAATGATGACACTCCTCCAGCTTCTTGAACAGCAGAAGAAGAGTATCGTGGCGCCGGGCGTTGCGATTCGCGACTGGCCCCGGCAGAAGATACGCGGCATCACCGACGATCTGAGCCGCGGCCAAATCTCCACGATGGAAAACTTCAAGACCATCATCCGCTTTCTGGCGCGCCACAAACTGAACGTGTACTCGCCGTACATCGAGGACATTTTTGTTTTCAAGAACCACCCTGCGATTGGCAAAGGGCGGGGGGAGTTGACGGCAGCGGAGGTCAAGGAACTCGATGCCTATGCGAAACAGTACCACGTTGAACTGATACCGATCTTCGAGACGCTGGGACACTGGGAGAACATCCTGGCTCTTCCCGAGTACAGAAAATACGCGGAGTTCCCCGGAGCGCACACCGTGAACGTTTCCGACGAGGCGGTCTACACGATACTGGACGAAATGATTGGCGAGTTAAGCGCAGCCTTCAGTTCGCCGTATTTCAACATGGCCGCTGATGAATCGTGGGATGTCGGACTCGGCGCGAACAAGGCCAGAGTTGCAGCAAGCGACCTCGCCACCGTCCACGCGGAGCACTACAAGAGATTGTTCGAAATCATCCGCAAGCACAAAAAGAAACCGATGATGTACGGGGACATCATCCTGAACAACCCGACGATCCTCGACAAGATCCCCAAGGACGTGGTCATCGTCGATTGGCACTACGGAGCATTGGAGGAGTATCCGAGTCCGGTGGTCTTCAAGAACGCCGGCTTCCCCTTCGTTGTTTCCCCTGCCGTTTGGAATTTCACCGGTCCGTTTCCAAACTACATCAACACGATGATCAACATTCAGAACCTGAACCGGGACGGATTCAGAAATGGCTCGCTCGGTTTGTTGACATCGAACTGGAACGACTACGGCGGAGAAGCCCTGCGTGAGCTTAACTATTATGGATATGCATGGACGGCCGAGTGTGCATGGCGCCCGCTGGAGGCGAACGCGGCGAAGTTCGATTCCACGTTTTTCAGAGAATGTTTCGGTGATGATCGTTCGGCACTTCTCGGGCAATCGGTGTACGCGTGGCTCTCCAATGCCTTGAATCAGATCAACTGGCAGGAGCTGTGGCGGCATCCGATGCTGCCGTTGCGCCAAACAAGCATTCCGATGATGTGGCGTGAACAAAGTCTGTTGACGACCATGCCCCTCGTGCAGGGAATGCTGACTGAACTGAAGGGAAGTGCCAGGAACAATCCCGAGCACGTGCGTCTTCTCTTGTTTGTCTCGCGGCTGGCACAATGGTACGCGCACAAACTCGATGCGGCGGAACAATTACAACGCGCGGCGGCGGATACTGCAATCGGCGTTCCGCGGCAAACGGTCCTGAAGTCCGCGTTGGCAAACGCGGGGGGCGTGGTGCGGGAACTGGGCGAGTTGAAAGAAGAGTTCAAGTCGCTCTGGCTCCGGACCAACCGGAGCGCGAATCTGAATTTCCTGATGCAGCGGTACGATCGCCAGTTGCAGTACTGGGGAGAAACCATGCGCGCTCTGGAACAATCGGGCGTCACGACCGATCCGCTCATCGCAAGTCAGTGGATCTATCATCCGCAGGCAAATCCGGGCAGACGCGACTCGACGCTTTCCCAGATCCCGCGGGCACTGTTCAGAAAAGTTTTCGCTCTCAACCAGCCGGTGAGCAATGCGAAGGTTCAGCTGATCGGTGATACCCATGCGCGGCTCTGGGTGAACGGCGTCGAAGTGGGCGAGGTCTTCGCGCGACGATCGCTTTCGCTGATCGTAGAACACCAAAGGATTAAAATGTGGGATGTTACCTCGCTGCTGAAGCCGGGAGACAATGTCATTGCCGTCGAGGTTGCCAACTACAATGCATTTGGCTCGGCCGGGGTCAACGTCTATGGGGAGTTGAGGAGCGGCTCCGCAGCAACCAAAATCATGAGCGATTCCGGTTGGAAGGTCTCGCAAGAGCCGGCGGAGGGGTGGCGGCTTGCCGGATTTGATGACCACAGTTGGCTGAACGCTTTGCCAAAGCCGTATCCGTTTCAGGTCATCGGACCGGATTTCGACACCGGGAGGCTGTCCTGGATCGAACGGTAGAGGATATGAATTTCGTCGGGATTCACTTCGATTTCTTCCGCAGAGTGCGCGGGACAGCGGGAATGGAAAAAGAGGATAGTTTCTACTATATTATGCTTACCTATCGGCGTCAGAACCGTCGTCGGTATGAGAATACATGAAGGATTTGGGGGAACATGAAAAAGTACGTGGTGTTTGGATTGATCGCAGGGGTGACGATTTCTGTCTTGGCAGTGTACTTCAGAAGAAAGAAACTCGCCGGAACAGAGTTTTATGGTTTCTTTGATTCATCGACGGTGGCCGATGAATTGTTCGGTGATGCTTTCGAGGAACCGCCAGACAAGCCGTAGAGCTGGTCACAACCATGGTGCTGACGGTACAGAGTCTACCATCGTAATCATCTTCTTCTCACCAGCTCGTGACGCACCTCCTTCGTACAACAACCACCGGGGCGCGATGAGGTTGCATGCGCGCCCGTCTCTGTGTGCCGTCTTTCCATGTGCTTTCCACCACACACAGAATATCCAGGCTGTGCTAGATTGCGACGGGGTTCTTAAGGCCCCCGTTCACAGACTTCCTTGACGAGAAGAAAACTACCATTCACGTTATGAGTTCTCCAGCTACCGGATCAACAGAATCTTTCCTCTTCGCTCAGCCGGCTCAAGCGCTGCGGGAGGAACGCGCAAAACTGCAGAGTGCACGCACCGAGATCATTCTCTTCGGCGGCGAACAGGTCGGTTCGATGGCCGGATTCTTCTACTACCGGTTTGAGCTGCCCGAAGACCTTGCTCTCCGCCCTGTCGATCGCGTGTCGTGCAGTTTCAACCAGTTGCAGCCCGTGACGATGGACGGCAGGATTGTCGGCTTTGAAAACCAGTACATCGTCATCGCTCTCCCCATGGATTTTGGCCCCCTTCTTCCGGAGATCAAATGTAAGTGGAGCTACGACGATCACCTCCCGTTCGTGGCTGATATGCTTGCCGCAGTGCGCGCAGAACATCCGGTTTCTTCGGTGCTTTTGCATCCCGAGGGTTCCGGCAACACGCACACAGCTTCCCCCGAGCCTGTTCAGGTCCCCAACGTCCCTGCGGAAGTAACTGAGGTTGCCAAAAAAATCCTGCAGAACCGCGTCTCCTATCTTTGGGGACCGGTTCGATCCGGCAAAACCAGTACGCTGGCACTGATCGCCCTGAGTTATCTCAAAGCTGGAAAAAGCGTGCTCCTCACGGCAACTACCACACTGCAGACGGATCAGCTTCTTCTGAAAACGCTTGCACTTGCCAGGGATGCAGGCATCGACCTCAATGGGTTGACAAGCCGGGTCGGTCTCCCTGCCTATCCCTCGGCAGCTGTCCTGGCTCCAGTCTCATTCGAGAACGAGGTCGAGACGAAGCGGACCGACAAGAAGAAGCAGCTGGAAGAACGGGTTGCGCTGCTGAGGTCGTACTGGAAGACGAAAATTCATCAGTATCTCCACGATGATTATTACACGCGGCTCACTGAACTTCGCGAGCGAACGAATGAATCGCGGAAACAGCTCGAGAAACTCCGGGATGAAACCGCCGCCCTCAAAGAGATAATCACGCGCGCACAAAACGCGTCGATGATGGAAAAATTCAAGAAGGGTTTCAGCAAGGAAGAAGCAGCTGCGGCACAAAAGCAGCTCACTGAGAAACTGATGCTGATGAAGAAACTCCAGCCTGTCCAGCAGGCTCTTACGACGGAGCTGATGCGGGTGGAGTCCCAGGCACCAATTGAATCGGGAGAGCTGAAGGAATACCAGGTGGCAGTCAGACGCCTCGGTGAATTGGGGGGGATCAAGAACGTAACCGATGAAGTTGACAACCTGAGCGCCGTGGATGAGACTGCGCTCGTCTCGACGAAGCGGTGTGTCGCTGCGAGCCTGACATGGTTTTTCTCCGACCAGCGCGTCCGCGATCGTAATTTTGACCTGATCCTTGTTGACGACGCAGAACGCGTCGCACCTGCATACCTCGCTGCGCTGTCAGCGAAGGCAACCGCCGCGATGGTGATTGCAGGGGACCCGTTTCAGCCTGGACCGGAATCGTTCTCCAAGAGTGACCTGGCGGAAGAGTGGATTCAGCAGGATATATTCCTCAAGATTGCGCAGACAGAGCAGTTGAACCAGCTGCACGAATGGACCCAGAAGAACCCGACATGGTGCTTTCAGCTGATGGCGCACGTTGCCACAGCCTTGAAGCTCTCTCGGTTCGTATCCGCATTCTTCTTCGACAACAAGCTTCAGGTGCAGGAGCGTCCCGGGACGGGGGGGGCGATCGTGGTTCTCGACACGAGCGACGCAAAATCGACCTGCCGGCAATACCTTGGAAAGAAGAGCCTCATTCCGTTCAACGATGTGCAGACGAAACGGACCATGGATGTTGTCAAACACGCGCTCGCGCGGGGTCAGCGCCGCGCAAGCGACGTAGGGATTATCGTACCCTTCCCTGGGACGACGCTCTATACAAAGCTCCAGCTGCGGCTTCAGGGCATCCGGAATGTCGAGGTGGGCACGCCTGCGACGTACTTCGGCCGGCGAAAGAAAGTAATTATCTTCGATCTCTCCATGGCCGGCGTTGACTACACCATGCGCTATCTTGACGACCGGAAGATCGGGGAACACCGTCTTGCGCGCTTCCTTAATTCAGTCCTCTCGTGCGTCGAAGAAGATCTCTACGTTGTCGCCGATATGGGTCATTTCAAAACCGTGTATCGGGACCGGCTGATCACGAAGTTTCTCATGCTGCTGCAGGCACAATCGAGCGCTGCGCCTCCGCTCAGCGCCAGTGCAAAAACGTTTGACGACATGAGCTGGGATGTCCGGGAAAAACTCCTGAGCCCTGCTGCCGGAGGACCGGGGGCAGCCGCTGAGAAGAAGCAGGCGGATTCGCCGGCGAGCGCACAGGATGTAGAGTTGGACGTACGGATGAAGATGATGGCCAAGCTTCAACCACAGCAAGTTTTCACCGGCAGGGATTTTGACCAGGAAATCTACCTTGCCGCACATCGTGTGCTGGGATTGAGAAAAGACGCAAACCTCCTGTCACAGTACCTTGGCGGCGATCTCCTCTTCCGTTACTCGATCGGAACTGAACTTGCCGCCGCGCGCCTGCCCCTGGACGGCTGCCGCAACGAGGACGAATTCCGGAAGACGATGGAGCGATGGAACCTGCTCGTCTACGAAATGTCCGGCGCAGGAAAAACCGACCTTTCGTTCTTCGCGAAGCAGACGCCGGAAGCACGCGTGCGTTGGGACATCAACAATCTGCGCGCGTACTACTCGTCGGCAATGGAAGCAGTCGTCGAGGAGAGCAAGCATCGTATCGCGACCTCGGTGTCGAAGGTGTTCCAGGAGTGTCTCGGCAAGAACCAGCCTGCCAATCCGATCGAATGGTCGACCGCGTACTTGAACTTCCTCGGCAAGATGGAAGCGTACCTCGCGTGGATTTCGGAGCAATTGCGCCACTAGGAGGATGCTGAAATTCGAAAAAAGATCACCACAAAGACACCAAGTCGCGAAATCATTCTTTTTGAAATGTCCGTATCCTCTCAAAATCGAGTTTCTTAGTCCAGATCTTTCTGGTCTTTGTGCCTTCGTGGTGAAAGAAATCCGTTTTTCTGCAATCTCCTAGGCCGGACGATTCAGCACACGCCTGAATTGATTCTATTCTCCTCATCCTTCACCCGGTATTGCCCGTCTTGAACGCCGCTCAAATTCGAAGTATATTGTGTCGGGAAAATCGAGAAGTCAGAATTTAGAATAGAGAAATCAGCATCCGGAGGGAAAAAGCGGGATTAGAGTCTGCCGGCCCCCACCTTCTGAATTCTGTCTCCTGATTCCTGAATTCCAATTTCTTGCTTCCCCATCTCTTCACTACACCTGGGCACTGTGGAATACTTCCTCGACACTCTCCTGGTTCTTTTCATCGTTTTCCTCAACGGTTATTTCGTTGCGGCTGAATTTGCCCTCGTTAAGGTACGGCTCACGCAGATCGAGCCGCTCGCTGCGAAAGGGAACCGGCGCGCAAAAGTGGCGCGGGAAATCATCAAACATCTCGATCTCTATCTCTCCGCAACGCAGGTCGGCATTACAATGACGAGCCTTGCGCTGGGCTGGGTCGGCGAGCCGCTTGTTGCGGGCAAGCTCCTTCCTCTCTTTCAGAGCCTTGGGATCGAGAATTCAAACCTGATCCACGGCATTTCGTTTGCCGTTGCGTTTTCGATTATTACGGCTCTTCACATCATTCTTGGGGAGCAGGCCCCAAAGTGGCTGGCAATTCAGAAACCATCCGCCACCACGCTTTGGGTTGCTTATCCTCTGTACGTCTTCTCTGCAGTGCTCAAGCCAGTGATCTGGCTCCTGAACATCTCCGCCAACGGCATTCTTCGCCTGATAGGGCTGAAGGTTTCCGGAAGCGCCGAACTGGCGCACTCGGAGGAAGAACTGAGACTCATCCTCGCACGCGAGCAGCAGGGATCGGCTGCAAGTAAGAACATCGTGTTGAATGCGATGGATTTCCGCCGGAAGCAGGCACGGCATTCGATGATACCCAGGACGGAAATGGTGATGCTCTCGCTCGCCGCACCTGTGCAGGAAAACCTGAAGGTTATGCGCACCCACAAGTATTCCCGGTATCCGGTATACAAGGACTCCCTCGACAACGTTGTGGCCATCGTCTATACTAAAGACATCTTCAAACAGGACCGCGATCACAATCCTGATTTTTCTCTCGAATCGGTCTTGCGAGATGCAACGTTCCTGCCCGAGACAGTGAGTATCGAAAAAGCTCTCGAGACGATGCTCCAGCGCAAAACGCACATGGTCATTCTTGCCGATGAATACGGCGGAACGGCGGGACTCATTACGCTCGAAAATGTGCTCGAAGAACTCGTCGGCCCGATCCAGGACGAATTTGACCGCGAAGCTCCCGAAGTGATAAAGCTCAACGAGGGAGAGTACGTGGTGGAAGCGAGTGTGACGACCAACGAGGTCGAGCAGCTCATCAACGTCGAATTGTCGCCGAAAGACATTCTCTCCATCGGCGCCTTTCTGCTGGAGCAGCTCGGACACATTCCCGTCAACGGCGAGAGCGTGCGCGTCAACGGGGTCGAATTCACCGTCGAGCAGATCACCGACCGCGTCATCGACCGAATCCGGGTGAAGAAGCTTCCGCCTCCTCCAGAAGAGGAAACCGAAAACTCGTAGGTGGCCTCCTGGCTCCCTGCACTCCACTACTCAATACTCCAATACTTCATTACTCCATCACTCCAATTTTCTTATGCGCCATTTCTTTCGTCTCCTCATAGCCATCGCCGCACTTTCATCGTCCTCCCTCGCGCAGGTGATTGTTCCCCAGTGGGCGAAGGACGCGATCTGGTATCAGATGTTCCCTGAGAGATTCCGCAACGGGGACCCGGCCAACGATCCGACAAGAGCGGAGCTTGAAATGGCCGCGGAGCGGGGATGGGCGGTATCGCCATGGACGAGTGATTGGTACAAACTTCAGCCGTGGGAAGAAAAATTCAACGGCGGTTTCTATGGAAACGTATTTGAGCGCCGCTACGGAGGTGACATCCAGGGGGTGGTCGACAAGCTCGACTATCTTCGCGACCTGGGAATCACGGCGATCTATTTCAATCCGGTATTCGATGCGATCTCCCTTCACAAGTACGATGCGTCGACCTACCACCACATTGACCACACGTTCGGTCCGAATCCACGCGGCGATCAACAATCGATCACAGCAGAGACCGATGATCCCGCGACATGGAAATGGACGTCGGCCGATTCACTCTTCCTCACGCTGATCAAGGAAGCGCACCGAAGAGGAATCAGGGTGATCATCGATGGTGTCTTCAATCATAGCGGGACACGGTTTTTCGCATTCCAGGATATCATGAAGAACCAGCAACGTTCGCGCTACGCATCGTGGTACGACGTGCGGACATGGGACGATCCAGCGACGCCGCAGAATGAGTTCACATACAAGGGATGGTGGGACGTCAGGGAGCTTCCGGAGTTCTGGGAAGGGGACAGCGGTTTCGTGAAGCCGGTGTGGAATTACTTTTTCAATATCACGAAGCGATGGATGGACCCGAACGGGGATGGTGATCCTTCCGATGGCATTGACGGATGGAGACTGGATGTTGGGAACGAAGTCTCACATCTGTTCTGGAAGGGGTGGAGGAATCAGGTGAAGGCGATCAACCCGGACGCGTACATCGTCGGCGAGATTTGGGATGATGCGTCGAAGTGGCTCGGCGGGGACGAGTTCGACGCGGTGATGAACTATCCTTTTGCGCGTGCGGTGGTGCGGTTCTTTATAGACACAGACAGGCGGCATCTGAAACCGTCAGAGTTCGACCGTGAGTTGGCGGCCATTCGCCAAGATTATCCGGGCGAAATCAGCTACGTGCTGCAAAACCTGATCGACAGTCACGACACGGACAGGCTGGGGTCTATGATCATGAATCCCAATCGCAAGTACGATGATCAGAACGGGCTGCGAAACAATCCGGACTACAATGTGGGCAAACCAACCGGGGAGGCAAGGCAGATACAGAAACTGATGCTTCTTTTCCAGATGAGCTATGTTGGCGCCCCCATGATCTACTACGGCGATGAGTCGGGAATGTGGGGAGCTGACGATCCAGACGACAGGAAGCCGATGCTGTGGGCTGACCTAGCGTACGAAAACGAGCGATCACACCCGATTCCGGGCAGGACCCGAACGAATGATGCCATGAAGTTTGACGGCGATCTGTTCAAGTACTACAAAGCGCTTGTTCGGATTCGCAATGAAAATGCGGCGTTGCGACGCGGTGATTTCACGCCGCTCCTAGTGGATGATGCGAAGAACATCTATGCATTTAGGAGATCCTCAGGCGACAATGATGTGATTGTTGTGATCAACAATGGCGGCGCTGCGCAAACCGCCAACCTGAAAGTCAACGGTGTATGGAAATACCGCAACGAATTGACGGGAAGAGTGATTGAAGGGAAGGCAGACCTGCGTTGTGAGTTAAATGGGAAATCGGGGATCGTGCTTGTAAGAATGAAGTAAATAAAGAAGACGTGAGACGTAAGACGGGAGACGTGGGGGTGAAAGAAATTCATCATCGTGAACAGAAAACAGTACACCGTTGCAACTGTTCACTATTTACTGTTCACTATCCAGAACCACCCTAGACGCTTTTGATCACCTTCACCACTCTCCACATAAACGACACATCCTTCTTTCGTACCGCCATCGGTTCATATTCCTGATTCAGCGGTATGAGATGGATGAACTGATCTTCAATTTTAACCCGCTTCACTGTATCCTCTTCGTTTATGCGCACCACGCAGATGTCCCCGGTGCGCGACTCGAGCTTCGGACTGACGACAATGATGTCGCCGTCTTCGATGCGCGGCGCCATGCTGTTTCCTTTTACCTCCAACGCGAACGCGTTTGAATCCTTGATGTCGTCGACCGTGATGTACTTCTCCACGTAGTCGGGATGGAACATCAAGCTCGGCGCGCCGCCTGGGACGGAGGAGAGGAGCGGGAGCGAGACGAGCTCCACGCGCTTGTAGCGGCTGGTCGGCAATGGAATGATTTTCGATTCCCCCTGCGACGTGGCGTACATCTCGCCGGCGCCCGCGAGGAGCCAATGCGGCGCCACGCCCGTGACCTTCGCGATACGCATGAGGTAATTGCTATCGGGCACCTGCTCCCCTTTTTCCCATCGCTGCACAGTGCGCACCGCTACATCGAGCTTCGCAGCGAGTTTTGCCTGGTCCATTTCTTTCTCTGTGCGTGCCTGACGGATCCGTTGTGCAATGGTATGCTTCATGAGAAAATCCTTCGCGTGGAAGAGCGAGAAGAACCTTTGGTTAAATGGTGATTGGTTAATTGGCGGTTAGTCGATAGACGCTGTTCTTTGTGTCTTGGTAGTGTAATATTCCCAAATGACAATTTTGTCAACTTTCTTCTTGACAAGACGACAAAAATGTCGTATGATTGGTCAGGCAAAGATAGGCAAATTTCCGGTTGCTGTCAAGTATTTTTAAAAGCATCTCACGCAAAGTCGGGATTCACTCTAAAATCTTTCTTCGCGTCTTTGCGTAATAATTTTAACGCTTTTCGGAAACCACAGATCAGAGAAGGAGAGGCGCTATGAATCTTGATCGGGAAAAAATCTTCGTCGGGATGGGGGGATGGGATCTGGAGCCGTTCAGCAAGGTCTTTTATCCGCCGCGTCCCAGAAAGGATTTTCGGAAGCTGGAGTACTACAGCCAGTTTTTCGACAGCGTCGAGATCAACGCCACCTTCTATAACACGTCGCTGTCGCCCGCCCATGCGCGGCGGTGGCTGACGGATGTATCGGGGAACAAGGATTTTATTTTTACCGTAAAGCTTTTCAACGGATTTACGCATACCTACACAGCCGATTACGGCGATGTACGGGCCGTGCACCGCATGCTGGAGCCCCTCGCTGCGGCCGGGAAACTGGGAGGGCTCCTCATCCAGTTCCCGTATTCCTTTACCAACATCGGTGAACGCCGCACGTACCTGATGCAGCTTGCAAAAGCGTTCCAGCCACATCGGCTGTTTGTGGAAGTCCGGCACAATTCCTGGAACAGCCCGTTGATGTACAACTTCTTCCAGGAAAACAAACTCCACATGGTGAATGTCGATCTGCCGGGCATCAAGCAGCATATGCCGTTCACGAGTCAGTCGTGGAACGGTGCAGCATACTTCCGGATGATGGGGAGAAACGTGATGACGTGGGATCGTCCGTTCACGAAGCACCAGAGCGGAAACTACCTTGTCAGCGACCGGTACCGTTATCTGTACAACGACCGCGAACTCGGAGATTTGCTCGCGCTGATTGAACAGATGCGGCAGCGCGGCAGCACGACCTTTGTCGTTTTTCACAACGACCCGGAGGCGAATTCACTGGTGAACGGATTTCAGCTGCGGCATCTGGTGCGCCATAAGCACCGCGTTCTCGTGCCGCAGAATCTTGTCGCAGCGTTTCCCGCGCTGAAACAGATCAGCGCGCCGGTCAACGTGCAGCATCCGTTGTTTGCGGAGGTGGCGTAACAGGTATAAACATGCGGCTTTTAGCTGATAGCTATTAGCTGTTGGCTACAAGCTAATTGCTGACCCTTCGACTCGCAAAAGAAGCTCGCTCAGGGCAGGCCGCTGATTTCTATTCCACCTCTTTCATACACTCCGCCGACTCATTGCGCGGATTGCTGACGAATGATGAAACGCGGTGGGCTTTCATCTTTTTTGCCGGGTAGGGGGCGAGGAGTTGTTTAAGGTTCGCGGTGTCCTTATACGACCGGTCGAGCCACTGTTCGATGTGCTGTTCCGGCAGGATGACGGGCATACGGTTATGAATCGGGGCCATCAACTCGTTCGGTTCGGTGGTGATGATCGTGAACGTGGGGCGCTCGTTTCCCGTTGCATCCTTCCAGATGGAAAACAATCCGGCAAGCAGCATGGGGGCCTCGTCCTTCATGCGGATGCACATGGGATGTTTTTCTTCAACCTTCTTTGACTTGCCGCGGACCTCTTGCGTTGTTGTCACACGCTGCCATTCGTAGAACGCATCGGCGGGAATGAGACAGCGGCTTCCTTTGAAATAGGTGGCGAACAGCTTGCTCTGGTCCAGCGTTTCGGCTTTGGCGTTGAAAGAGGAGAACGCCGGTTTTCCGTCTTTTGACCAGTGAGGAATCAGCCACCATTGCATCGGTTCTGCAACGAGCTCGTCGTGCCGGACGGCAAACACGGGGAGGCGCTGCATGGGAGCAGCGTTGTAGAGCGGAAGTTCTTGAAACACTGTGTCTGTAATCTTCGCTTTGTTGAGTGCCGTGTAGGCGACAAGCACTTTTTTTCCATCGATAATGGCGTAGCGGCCGCACATAAGGTGTGAAGGGGGTGAGAGAGTTAATCGAGTGCCAGGCTTATTCGAAGACACTCGTCGACGCTTTTCATTGCCATGCTGGACAGAGATCCCAACTTTCGTACCACGGCCTCTTTGGGAATCGTGATGACAACCTCTGATTTAACAATTGAATTCTTGGTTAGTCCGCAGCGAGGTTCGGCGTCAAGGTCAATCAAGAAATGCATTGGGTACGCTTTTGACGGAAGGGCCAAAGAGATCAAAGCCACGATCACATTGGGGCTAAACTCGTTTGCAATGTTATTCTGGACGACGAGTGCTGGGCGGGTTTTCCCCTTTTTGTAGTTCTGAACGTACGGGAATGGCAGCAAGACAATATCACCCCGTTTGAACGGCATTATTTGTCTTCTCCGAGATCGCGAGTTGTTCTCAGGTATGCTTTGGCGTCGCGCTTGTTTTCTTTAGCTTGTTCGCAATATCCTTCGGCCATCAATTGCTCTCGTTCTTTCTTCTTCAGACGGTCGACGTGCTCGCGCACGGCTTGACGGACGAACGCGCTCCGATTCTGTTGGCTGTGCTGCATGGCGCGGGCAATTTCCTCAAGGAGATCGTCCGGCAGGGTGAGCATGACCTTTTGCATAGAACCACCTTCAGATAGATAATTATACTGACAATAGTATATATAATTCTTTCCCTTATGTCAATACTACGCTGACCTAGGAAGTGACAGCTATGATGTTCTCTTCGGATGCCGGACATCTTCCAGGCCCCATCGCTTCCCAGGCGCTGGTCCAATCATTTGTTGCGCCCCCGGGCAAGGTCTGTCTATTGTACGGCGACAAGTTCATCTTCAATCTCTCACTCAGGATGGCGGCCCATGCGATGACACAGGGGAGTTCCGTTGCGGTGGTGGATGGGTGTAACCGGTTCAATGTGCATCTGCTCTCCCGCTTTGCGCGTGAGCGGCGCATCGACCCGGATGAATTCCTGCGCCGCATTTTCATTTCCCGCGGTTTTACCTGTTACCAGATGGAGCAGGCGGTCAGTGCGCGGTTGCCGCTGTTTCTCGAGTCCATTGGCTCAAACATCGCGATGATCTTCGGCTTGCTCGACACATTCTATGACGAACAGGCGTCGTTCCGGGAAGTGCAGCAAATTCTGCGGCGGCTGCTCGGGACATTGCAGGATATCAAAGGAAACGGCGTTTCCGTGCTGCTGGCATGCACGGAGTGGAACGTCCTGCCGAAGGAGCGCAACCAGTTGTTCACGACGCTCAAGACCGGGATGGATACGATCTACCGGCTCACAGACGATGGCACCAATCGACCGGTGGTATTGCTGGAGAAAGGAACGATGACCGGCCAGCGCTCGCTGCGCGGATAAAGACAAAGCAACCACGGATGACGCGGATCGTTACAGATTTACACGGATGAAAATGAATCTGTGATCATCCCTGCCTGCGTGCCGAAGGCACTTCGGCAGGCAGGCGTGCTGTTTCCGTGTAATCCGTGGTTAAACACAAAGCAACCATGGATGACACAGATTGATATGGATGAGGGAGCATGTCTATGATACACGAAGCACTCACAGGAAAGATCATCAGCGCTTTCTATACCGTCTACAATGGTTTAGGTTATGGTTTTCTTGAGAAGGTGTATGAAAATGCCCTGGCGATCGAGCTGCGGAAGAAAGGATTGATCAGTGAGCAACAGAAACGAGTAGAAGTTTTCTATGACGCGCAACGAGTAGGTGATTACTATGCAGATCTTGTAGTGAATGATTGTGTTGTCCTGGAATTGAAAGCAGCAGAAGTTCTTGCTCCCGAACATGAAGCTCAGCTGATCAACTACTTAAAAAGCACTGAGATTGAAGTAGGGTTGTTGCTAAACTTTGGGCCTAAACCTCAGATCGTCAGGCGAATCCTCACGAATGACCGAAAGGCATCGAAATTAACCACAGAAGACACGGATTAAACAAATCTGTGATCATCCGTGCTGTTTCCGTGTAATCCGTGGTTAAACACAAAGCAACCACGGATAACACAGATTGTTACGGATTGACATGGATAAAGCGAATCCTGGTTCATAACATCACCCACTCAACACAAAAGGTGCAGCCATGGAAAGTCTCTCCCCAAACATTTTTGTAAAAGACATGAATGCAACGATAGCGTTTTACAAAATCCTCGGCTTTGAGCTGGCCATGACTGTCCCCGAACAGGGGGATTATGTATGGGCGATGATGACCTGCGGCAGTGTTTCTCTCATGTTCCAGACGTTCACCAGCCTGGGTGACGCGTTGCCGGATGTCAGCCGCCGCGATGGGGGTTCGCTGCTGCTGTACATCAAGCTGAAGAACATCCGAGTTTTTTTTACAAGCGTGAAAGACAAAGTCACGGTTCTCAAGGGACTGGAAAAAACGTTTTACGGAGCCACGGAGTTTTCCATCAAGGACGTCAACGGATATATCCTGACGTTTGCCGAAGACGAATAGGAATGAACGCAGGAAAGAATAACCACGGATGACACGGATGTGACGGATTTACGCGGACAAAACAATCTGTGGCAATCCGTGTGGTTTCTGTGTGATCCGTGGTTAAACAATATGAGTATGGGAGACGAAAGGAGCGATCGGTATGGGGCGGACTGTCCCGACGTTTACCAATATCATTGACAGCGAAATTGCGAGCTGGTCGAAATACCGCCGGGGACTTCGCAAAGAAGACCAGAACGTCTTTGACGATGTCTTCCGTGCGGCGAAACTTCACCTCGCGGAAAATTTTTATGCGATGCGGACAATTCCCTTTGAGAGCATCGTCGTTTCCATTGCAGTCGAGCAGCGAAAGTTGATCAACCAGTTGCAGGATCGGATTGTCCGGCTCGAAGGCCGTCTCGCCGATGAGAAACCGTGATTTTGTTTGTTAACAAAGATGAACCGCAAAGTCCGCCAAGAACGCTAGGTAGTTGGAGTGTTGACCTGCAGAAATACCCCTATCTATTCTTTGCGGTTCTTGGCGTGCTTGGCGGTTTATTTTTCATCATCCCGCTGAATTTATGCCCCACACACTCACCGGTTGGTTATTCGATTGTTATCCTTCGTCCCGGGGCATCACGCTCTGGTTCATCGATGAGAACGGCGGGAAGCACCGCTGTTTTCGAAGGTTCACGCCCTCCTTTTTTCTTCACCTGAACACATCCGATGCCCGGCGTGCCGAGGTACTTGCCGAGCGCTGTCCGGTTCCCGTCACGGTCACACGCACGACGAAGACAGAAATCTATTCCGGCGAGCTGCTCGACGTGCTCGAAATTCACGTACACGACACGACGCGTTTCCGCGAGGTTGTGTGGTACTACGAGCGCTTCTTTCCGCACTTCGCGTTCTTCAATTCCGATATCCTTGTCCCGCAGCTTTTTTTATACGCGACGACGCTCTTTCCGCTCGGCTTCGGCGAGTATGAGATCGATGAGCAGGAGGAACTCATCGAGTGGAGGCTGCGCGATTCACGCGAAGCAACGGAGTATGCACTCCCGCCGTTTTCCATCCTGCTGCTCCGGAACGGAAACGATTTTGTTCCGCCGAAGTACCAGAAGCGTCTCCAGCTCGAGGTGACGTACGAGGACCGCACGTATGTGCTCGAACAGGAAACAGGAGAGGAGGTTCTGGAATCGCTGAACTGGCATCTGCACCGGTACGATCCGGATATTATTCTGACCGATTACGGCGATGCAGTCCTGATGCCGCAATTGACAGCGCTGGCACAACAGCACAAGGTACCGCTGCTGCTGAATCGCGATCAGGATGCGGGATATGTAACGACGAAGGAATCGAGCTTCTTTCAGTACGGCAAGGTTGTCCACAAAGATGGTGCATTTGAGCTTGCCGGGCGATGGCATGTGGATGCCACCAACTCGATGACGGTTGCCGAAGCGGACCTGGACGGCCTGTTCGAGATGGCGCGCCTGACGCAAATGTGCGGCCAGCGGCAGGGGCGGGCAAGCATCGGTACGTCGATGTCGTCACTCCAGCTATCGTGGGCGTACCAGCACAATATCCTGATTCCGTCGAAAAAACGTGAGCCGGAAGATTTCAAATCGGCTGCAACGCTCCTGCTGGCCGATCGGGGTGGACTCATCTTCAACCCGCCGCTCGGCTATCATGAAGAGGTGGCGGAACTCGATTTTGTATCGATGTATCCGACGATCATGGTGACACACAACGTTTCACCGGAGACGGTGAACTGCCGGTGCTGCAAGAACGAAAAGGTGCCGGAGCTTGGCTACTCGATTTGCGAAAAACGCGTAGGCATAGTGCCTGCAACGCTCAAGGCGGTTGTAGAGAAACGTGCGTACTACAAGGCGATGAAAAAGAAATACAAGGGGAAGGACGATGTGTTGTTCCGGAAGTACGACCGCCGCCAGAACGCCCTGAAGTGGATGCTCGTCAGCTGCTTTGGCTATCTTGGCTACAAGAACGCACGGTTCGGGAAGATCGAGGCGCACGAGTCGGTCAACGCGTTTTCCCGCGACGCAATCCTGATGGCAAAAGAAATTGCCGAGGAGCATGGGTTTCATCTCCTTCACGCCATCATCGATTGTGTCTGGATCAAGAAAGAGGGGGCGACCGAACAGGAGTGCGAAGAGCTTGCCCGTACGATTTCCCGCAGAGTGGGTATCGATATTTCATTAGAGGGGATGTACAACTGGATTCTCTTTCCCGCATCGAAAATCGATCCCGAGATCACCACGGCGAACCGGTACGTCGGGTGGTATCACCACGACGAGATCAAGATCCGTGGCATCGAAGCCCGACGCCGCGACACACCGAAGTTTATCAAAACCATGCAAACGGCAATGCTGAACCGGATGTCTGGCGCGCACAACGTTGAAGATCTACGGGGGCTTGTTCCCGATCTCGTGGAGATTGTACGGAATGCCGTTGCTGTGCTACGCAGCGGGAAGGCGAACCCGATGGAGTTGGTTCTCCGCCGTCACATCACCAAGGAGGCGGATGAGTACACGAACAACAGCCTCAGTGCCGTTGTCGCGAAGCTGGTGCAGGGAATGGGGGTATCGCTCGCGGCCGGCGAATCGATCGAGTTTATTATCCTCGATCAATCGGGGAAAAAGAAGCCGGAGAAAGCAAAGCCGCTCGCGCTGTATGCGTTCGAGGATGGGTACGACATCGAACAGTACACGGAGTTTGCGTTGAAGGCGGCGGAGACACTGCTCTTTCCGTTCGGGTACGATGTGCAGACGCTCAAGGACGAACTCGGCCTTACGCCTCCGGTACAGAAGATAACATCGAAGCGTGGCCGTCTGCTGCATGCGCGTGCGGAGGCCTTGGCCAAACAGATTCCGCTGTTGCACATGCGGGTGGGAAACTAGGAAGGTGCCATAGGTCGGACAAGACTTTCAGAATTTGGAGTTTATCAACCGAGAGTGGTCATTTTCATGAATAGCACACAGATGACACTGATGATACAGGATGATCACTGATCATCAATCAGTGACAATCTTGTGTATTTTCTGCGTCATCAGTGTGCCATTCATGAGTGAAACAAACCCGAGAGGAAGGCATTGTGAGACGGGAAGAAATGAAAAAGGGACGCGGTGCGGGTTTTAATCCTCCGAACCGGTTTGAATCCGTCACCGTTGATAAAGTAGGGGAAGATCTGGCTCAGTATTTCATAGATCCCGAGCCCGATCGAGACGTCCTCACCAAATTCTACAGCGATCACACAAAGTCCATCCTCGCGAAAAACGATAGTCCCGATATCCCGTTCACGTACAGCCTGAATCCATACCGCGGGTGCGAGCGTGGTTGTATCTATTGTTACGCGCGCCCGACGCACGAATATCTCGGTTTCTCTTCAGGATTGGACTTCGAGACCAAGATCATGGTCAAGCACGATGCGCATGTGCTCCTGGAAAAGCAATTCCGAAACCGGAACTGGAAGCCGCAAATCGTCATGATGTCCGGGGATACCGATTGTTACCAGCCCATTGAGCGAAAACTCGGACTCACGCGAAAATGTCTTGAAGTCTTTCTTCAATACCGCAATCCGGTCTCGATCGTCACGAAGAACGCGCTCGTCCAGCGTGATATCGATATCCTGAAACAACTCGCGTCGCTCAATCTCGTCCTTGTCACACTCAGTATCACGTCTCTCAACCATGATCTCATCCGGCGGATGGAACCGCGGACATCCACGCCGGCGAAGAGGCTTGAAACGGTCGAGATGCTTGCCACGGCAGGTATCCCTGTCGGAGTAAACGTGTGTCCGATCATCCCTGGTTTGAACGACACTGAGATTCCATCAATCGTGCAGGAAGCCGCACGCCGCGGGGCGAGGTATGCCAGCTCTACCATGGTACGGCTTCCCAATGCCGTGAAGGACCTGTTCATCGATTGGCTGCAGCGGGAAATGCCCGAGCGTGCTCCGGCAATTGTTAACCGCATACGCGACATCCGCAACGGAAACCTCTCATGCTCCGACTTCGGCGAACGGCTCAGGGGCGAGGGACAAATTGCCGAGGCCATTGGGCAGCTGTTCCACACAGTCTGCAAGCGGCTGCACCTGAACGACGCGAAGGCGTCACTTTCGACAGACCAGTTTCGTTCACCTGCCGATGCACAGATGGAAATCTTCTAGCTACACCATCGCCTGATTCCCACTCTCCTGTTAGCGTTGATATTGCAGCTACAATGCAGTAGCTTCTGTTCAATCCCCCTCAACTCAACCTGATGTCTCAGCCGGTTCTCTTCCACCGGTCTGAAGATATCACACCGTGATGGTTCATCTCGAATTCTCTCCGGAGCATGAGTATGCCGACCGACAATTCCGAACGCCCGAATACAGGGTCCCTTCCTGAGCCAGAGACGAAATCAATTTCAATGGATCTCGTGAAGAAGATCTTCGCTGTGGCGATTCTCGCTGAAGTGATTGTCGTATGGGTCTTTGTGTTCAGAATCATCTCTCGGGCTAAGATCGGAATGGAATCGCCACGGTTTGTTCTCGTTGCAATCGGCGTCGGTCTTTCCCTCATCGGTTGGGGTTTCGCAAAAAGCCTCTACCCGAGGATTCCGGGGATTTCGTGGACGAAGGCACTCAGGTACGTGTTCGGATTTCTCGCGGCGGCATATGCCTTGTACCCCACCTATGAAAACTTCCGCGGAGAAGATGAGATCACTCTTGCGACGCTCGGGCTCTTCCAGGGGCGGACGATTGAGGATGTCCACAAAATCGCCCCGAAGCTGAAAGTTCTTCAGCACACTCAGAATACGTATCGCGTCGAGGTTTCACAGCGGGATGCCCGACAACTTATGCGCAAAAGGTTCAGGCTGCAACCCATTCAGGATGCGGCGCAACGAAGGCGAGTAGAGCGAATCACTTCGACCCCGGCGGGTCAGCCAAACATCATGATAAAGAACATGATACGTTCTGTCTCATCGGACTCTCTCCTCGGCAACATCCGCCAACTCGAGAAATTTGGTACGAGAGTAGAATATTCGCCGCAGGAGGACTCTGCTGCAGAATTGATCATCAGGAAATTCAAAGGGTATGGTCTTGACGTCGAGTCGCTCAGGTTCGGCGAAGTCTCGCGAACATTTTGGCATGTGCAAGTAGTGAACGACCGCACGTTGTTCTGCTCCGACTACCAGGGTGAGCTGTTCAGCTCGACCGATGGAGGAGGATCATGGAAGTGTCGCTATACTGGCAGGGAACCGTTCCTACGCCTTGCATTCTTCGATGACCGCATCGGCTTCGCGATCAGCGCGATGAATCGGATCCTTCGTACGACCGATGGAGGCCAATCGTGGATCGTCCAACGGCCAGACACTGTCACGTGGTTTTCCGATATTCGGTGCCTCTCTCCTCAGGAAGCAATCGTGGTTGGAAACAATGGGATCATTCTGAGGACGGAGAACGGCGGAAACCGGTGGCAACGTGTTCGTACTCCAAGCGTAGCAAATCTGCATGGTATTGAAGCGTTGAACTCCAAGAACTTGTGGGTTATCGGCTCAGGCGGAGTGTTGCTGCACTCATCAGATGGGGGGAAAACGTGGTCGCAAGTTCTTTTGGGTATCTCGTGCAATCTGTTTCACATTCAGTTCCTCGACCGAGAACGAGGAATGCTTCTCAGTGACAATGCAATCTTGCTCAGGACGAATGATGGCGGGAGAACATGGAAATGGTCTCGGATTGAAAGGAATGAATTGCGTCCTTCGGGCATGCTCTTCGCGACCGCGCAAAAAGGGTGGATTACCGATGCAGGCATTTCCAGCCATCCTATTGAGACCAGCGACGGTGGCCGACACTGGGCGGAAGCACGAAAAGAGCTCCAGCCGATACGGAAACTCAGCAGCGGGAACGGAAATGTAGCCCTCGGTTCCGGTGTGAATGGAGAGTTGCTCATCAGTCACGATCGGGGGAACACTTGGAAATCACTTTCGTCAAAGCTAAGTACTTTTGCTCCGCTTCGTTCCCGGAATCTCTGCGCGACACTCAAGGGATCAAATCCGTATGCGGGTGAGGTGATTCTCGTAGGGCACTATGACTCGGCACACAGTGATGTCCCGGGTGCGAATGACAATGCGAGTGGGACGGCGGCAGTGCTGGAAGTTGCGCGAATTTGCAGCCGATACAAGTTCGAACGTACGATTCGGTTTCTTGCTGCGGCTGCCGAGGAGAGGGGACTGGTAGGAAGCGGCATCTATGCGCAGGATGCAAGAAGGAATGGACGCAATATCGTGACTGTTGTCAACGCCGACATGATTGGTTACCCGGTCCTGGGTGATCCAAACCGAATTGCGGTGAGCACGGGGAAAGAATGGACACCCCTGATGGATTCGACACTTCTCTTCAATGGTCGCTACGCTCTCGGATTCATCCTCGATGCACATACGGCAGCTATGGGCGGAAGTGATCACGAGTCGTTCATACGCCAGGGGTATTCGGCTATCGACCTATCAGAAGGGACCGCGATGGAAATTTGGGGAGGTTTTGATCCGTTCTATCATAAGTCCTCGGATACCTCCGACAAACTCGACGCAAATCTCGTGCGCAACGCTACACAACTGATGCTGACGATAGCCGCGGAGGCGGCAAGACCCAGCGCACCTTCGGCGAAATAGGTCCGGGATGATGGAGAATTTTTAATGCTGCCGGTTCCTGCAGTCCTTGATTTCTTTCCTCTTTCTTGATACACTTGCATCGCCGCTGTTACGGAACAGCACATTGTGAGGTCTGCAGTCTTCTTTAATCCGTTTCACTACACACACGCACAACGCCCATGGCAATTACAGTTCGCAATCTTACGAAGTACTATGGTCAAGAGCCGGCCATCGACGATATCTCGTTCGATGTGAAGACAGGCGAAATCCTCGGATTCCTCGGTCCGAACGGGGCGGGGAAAACGACGACGATGAAGATCATCACCTGCTACATGCCGCCAACGTCCGGCACGGTGGACGTCGATGGCTATTCGATAGCGGACCATTCGCTCGAGGTGAGGCGGAAGATCGGCTATCTGCCTGAATTGAACCCGTTGTACCTGGACATGAACGTGGTGGCGTATCTCGAGTATGCTGCGCAACTGCACGGTCTTGACAAGGGAAGGACGCGGCAGCAGCTCGCACATATGGTCGAGGTGTGCGGATTGAAAGACGTCCGTCACAAAGACATCGGTGAACTCTCGAAAGGATACCGGCAGCGTGTGGGTCTTGCACAGGCGATGATCCATGAACCGGAGGTGTTAATTCTGGATGAACCGACCAGCGGACTCGATCCCAACCAGATCGTCGAGATCCGTAATCTCATCAAGCAACTGGGGCGGGCAAAGACAGTCATTCTCTCGACACATATTCTCTCTGAGGTGCAGGCAACGTGCGATCGTGTCATCATCGTGAATGAGGGGTCGATCGTCGCGGACGGGACGCCGTCGGAGCTTAGGGAAAAATTCCACGGTTCCGAATCCGTGATGATCGAAATCAAGGCGGCGGTGGCCGATCCGATGGCTGAGTTGCTTCCGAAACTGAAATCGATCGAAGGTGTAGAGTCTGTTGAATACAGCGGTGGCGCAGACAACCTGCATCGGTTCTCCGTTGGGGTCGCCAAGGGGAACGACGTGCGCGAAGAGTTGTTCAGACAGGCGGTCGCCCAGCAGTGGGTGTTGCTGGAGATGTCGCGAAAAGGGACGAGCCTGGAAGAAGTGTTCCATAAGCTGACACAAACAGAAGACGTAAGGCGGGAGACGTGAGACGGGAAAAGTGAGCCGTGATTCGTGAACCGTGAGTAGTGAATCGAAAAAAACCTGCAACCATGGACTTGAAACCTGGAAACTGAAGCTCCAAACTCCAAACTCAAAACCGTAAGTGCTACCTTGGTAACCGCAATGACCAAAACCGAACTCCAGACTTCGTGGCGCAACACGCGAACGATTTTTCGACGCGAGCTGCAGTCATACTTTAATTCAGCGATCGCGTACGTGGTTCTTGTTGTGTTTCTTGCAATCATCGGCTGGTTTCACACAAGCAATCTCTTTCTGGCCAACGTCGCCACGCTCCGACTGATGTTTGAGCTTGTGCCCCTGATATTTCTGTTCGTCGTACCTGCAATCACGATGAAATTGATCTCAGAAGAGAAGAAGAGCGGGACGATTGAGCTGCTGACCACCAAGCCGCTGCATGATTCGGAGATAGTCCTCGGAAAGTTTCTTGCCGCGTGGGCCCTTATCGGCGTGGCGCTTCTCCTGACACTCGTCTACTACCTGACCATAACGTCGATCGGCAACATCGACAACGGACCCGTGATCGGTGGGTACTTCGGACTTCTGCTGACGGCCGGAGTCTATGTCGCGATTGGCCTGTTTGCATCGAGCCTCACGGAGAATCAGGTGATTGCATTTATTATCGGCTTCGTGTTTGTGTTCGCTCTCTTCATGCTTGACAAGATTCTCATCTATGTTCCAGCGTCACTTGCCGGCAGCATCGAGTTTCTGGGTATCGATTATCATTTTTCGAATATGGCCCGTGGTGTGATCGATTCGAGGGATCTCATCTATTTCATATCGCTGCTCGGGTTCATGCTGTATCTGACGGTTCTCTCGCTCGGCCGGCGGCGGTGGTAAACCGATATCCATCGTCTTCTGGAGACTGGCAAACAGAAATTATCTCAACTGATTGATTATGAAAAACAAGAAGTCTCAACTGCTTGTCCGCGTACTTTTGGTGCTCGGGATCTTGGTAGTCCTCAATTTCATCTCGATCCGGCTTTTCGGAAGACTGGACCTGACGTCGCAAGGTGTCTACACACTCTCTGATGCAAGCAAGAAGATTGTCGGATCCCTGGACGACCGCGTCACGGTCAAGGCGTTCTTTACTGAGGACCTTCCTGCCCCGTACAACAACAATCGGCGGTCCGTCCTCGATATTTTGAACGATTACAAGGCATATTCCAGGGGAAACCTGCAGTTCGAATTCATCAGCCCCCAGGGGGAAAAGGGAGAGCAGGATGCCCAGCAGCAGGGGATCTCGCCGGTACAGGTGCAGGTGGTGAACGAGGACAAGCTTGAGGTGAAACGCGGCTACCTGGGACTGTTGCTTCTGTATGAGGACAGGAAGGAAGTCCTCCCTGTGGTGCAAAATCTCAGTACGCTGGAGTACGACATCAGCAGCGCACTGAAGCGCCTCACATCGAAGGCGAAAAAGAAAGTCGGTTACACCACCGGGCATGGTGAGACGGAGGTGAGCGCCATGCGTCAGGCCTACCAGGCCGAAACGCAGCAGTACGATCTCATCCCGGTCGATCTCAGCAAGGGAGAGGCGGTCCCTTCGGACATTGCAGCGCTGCTTGTCATCGCGCCGCAGCGTCGGCTGCAGGACAGCGCGCAGTACCAGATCGATCAGTACCTCATGAGGGGCGGAAAGGTCGCGTTTCTTCTGAACCGGGTGAACGCGAACCTCCAGATGCGCATGGGCCAGCCTCTGGATATCGGGTTGGATGGGATGCTGCAGCAATACGGCGTAGGCGTGAACCCAGATCTCGTCCGCGATGCTCAGTGCGCCAACATCTCGGTGATGCAGCAACAGGGAGACTACACCTTCCAGAGCCAGGTTCCCTTCCCGTACATTCCGGTCGCCTCGAACTTCAATGGCGGTAATCCGATCGTGAAAGATCTGCAGGGAGTAATCCTGCATTTTGTCAGCTCGGTCGACACCAGTGGAGCGGCATCGAAGGGATTGAAATCCGAGGTGCTCGTCCGATCTTCGAAGCATAGCGGTCGCCAGACCGGGATGTTCATGATTGACCCATTCCAGCGCTACACAGCTGCCGATCTGGGTGAGAATGGCATTCCGCTCGCAGCGATCATCGAGGGTTCGTTCAAGAGTTTCTTTGTCGGCAAGCAGCCGGCCGCGGCGGTCGCCTCAAGCCCGGAGACGCGCATCCTTGTCGCTGGTGATGGCGACTTCATGAAAGATGAAATGCTTGGCAACAAGGGGAACCTGACGTTCTTTGCCAATATCATCGACTATCTTGCAGACGATGCCGGGTTGATCACAATTCGCTCGAAGAACGTCGCGACTCCGCCACTCGATCAGATCGCGGACGGGACCAAGCGGGCCCTGAAATATGCCAACCTCATCGGTCCGCCGGTGCTTATCGTCATGTATGGCCTGTTTCGCTGGCGAAAACGCGTCGCATTCAAGAAAGCAATGGAGGCTCAGTCTTTATGACACGCAATACCTACGTCTTGCTTGGCTTGCTTGCGGTTCTGATCATCATCGCATATTTCGTGATGCAAAAGCCGGGTGAGCGAAGCTCGACGGGCGAGAACAGCGAAATGCTGGCTTCCGTCGATTCAATCGCCCTTGACAGGATTGAAATCAAATCACCGACCGCAAGCGTCGTTCTTGAGAAGAAGGGAGTCGAATGGTTCGTCGAGTCTCCGGTCTCGTACAAAGCAGATCAATCGAACGTAGCGACATTGATCCATAGCGCCAGAACTCTTCGAATTGACAATATCGTTTCGAACAAGCCCGACAAGCACGCCGTGTTCCAAGTGGATACGGCGACGGGAACGCTGGTCAGATTGATGCAAGGGGGCGCCGAAAAAGGGGCGTTCATTCTGGGAAAGGCCGGGAGCAGTTACTCTGACATGTACGCCCGGCGTGCCGCATCGAATGAAGTTGCGCTCGTGAGCGGCGCGTCGTCCTTTGTGTTCAATCGGCCGGTCAAAGAATGGCGCGATCGCACAATTCTGTCGGTGCCGAAAGAAACCATCAAAGAGGTTCGCTACCAGTACGGTGACACGACCTTTGTGCTTGCCTTCAGGGACGGCGCTTGGACCATCGGGAGGGATTCGACACAGGAAGGAGTCGTAAGCAGTCTTCTCTCGTCTCTTTCAAACATCCAGGCCGACGATTTCGTCGATTCGCTCACTACACACCCCACCAAACCAACCGCTCAAATCTCGTTCGCGGGAACACAACTCACCTTCTTCTACGTCAAAGGGAATGAGAAGTATTTCGTCAGATCTTCCGCATCGCCGCAGTGGTTCGAGATGCAGAATTGGCATGCAAACCAGATCCTGATGCGAAAGAAAGACATCCTGAAGTCTCCCAAGTAGAACAAAACAAGAGTGTTCGCCTCTTCTCATCTCCCGATTGGGGGATTAATCCCTTGCTTGGTGCTTCAAATTTGGTTAATTTTCAACGCTTTGGGGTATAGGAAGGCTTTTTCAATACATTACAATTCCAATTGGAGGTTCGTCATTAATTCCATGCAAAGATATATCCGTTTCGTGCCTTTGGCTGTTTGTTCAGCCCTGTTTCTGGCGGGGTGCGCTGGATCCGGCCCGGCAGCGGTTGCCAGGATTGGAAACACCCCCCTCACGCTTGAAGAATTCGAAGACAGCTATGCGAAAAACAATGGCGGGTGGGAGAAAGCGACCACCTCCAGTTATGAGGACCGGGAAAAATTCCTGGATTTGCTGGTCAAATTCAGGCTCAAGGTTCAGCAGGCGAACGACCGCGGACTGATGACCGATTCGACGATCAAGGCCGAGCTTGAAGGATATGAGGTCACCGTCGCAACGTCCTTCATGCTGGAAAAAGAAATCGTTGCACCAAAGACCCGGCAACTGTACGACCGGAAAAAAGAGGAACTCAGGGCAAGCCATATCCTGATCAGGCTGAATCCGGATGCTCCGCCAGCGGACACGCTCGCTGCGTACAACAAGGCGACCATGGTCATCGGATTGATCCCTACCTCGGTCTTTGACTCACTCGCCACGACGTACTCGGATGATCAGAGCGCGGCCCTTAATCACGGGGACCTCGGCTACTTTACCTCCGGCAAGATGGTGCCCGACTTTGAAGATGCCTGCTTCGGATTGAAGGTAGGTGAATACACGACTTCCCCCGTGAGGACTCAGTTTGGCTATCACATCATCAAGTTGACGGGCCGCCAGGCTAACAAAGGCGCCGTGCGGGTGAGCCACATTCTGCGGCGGTTCAAAGACACTCCAGAAGACAGCACGGTCGTGAAGGATTCCGTGAAGGCGATTTATACGCTTGTCAAAGGAGGATTGGATTTTGCTGAGGCCGCCAGACGCTACACGGAGGATGCGGGTTCCCAGGTGAACAGCGGAGACATCGGATACTACGATCGCGGCCGGATACCACCGGCCATTGAAAACCTCTTTTTCAATACGCCGGTCGATTCTGTCATCCCGCCGTACCAGATGCCGTACGGCTATCACATTTTCAAAATTACGGGTTTCAAAAGCATCCCGCCCTTCGCAGAAATGGAGAAGGAACTGCGCGACCAGTACAACCAGATGCGCTATCAGACGGACTATCAGAGATTCGTCCGGGGTCTCGCGCGGCAGTACAAGCTGACGTTTGACACTCTGGCTATCGTTCAGCTGATGAGCGCGTTCGACTCGACGCAAACGCCGGCGTCGTGGACCTGGAGCGACACGCTCACGCCTGCAATGCGGAAGAAAGTTCTGCTGACCTGTGAAGGCCGGCCTGCCACGGTCGGGGATTTCGTGGAGCATCTCAACAACTCGGCGGAGTTCAAGTCGATGCTTCTGACGCCGAAGAACGTGCAGCACATGATGGAGCGTCTTTCTGAAGTCAAGATGATGGAAGAACATGCCCGGCAAGTGCCGCAACGCTATCCGGCATTTTCGAAGCTCCTCAAAGAATACCAGGACGGCATTCTTCTTTATCGCATCGAGCAAGATGAGGTCTGGAAGAAAGTTGTCGTGAACGATTCGCTCCTCCGAGTCTACTACGACCAGCACAAGGAAAAATACCTGTGGCCGAACAGGGTGAATTTTGCGGAGATCTTCACCACAACGGACAGTCTGGTGAAGGCGGCGTACAATGAAATCAAGATGGGGAAAGACTTCAGTGAAGTTGCCGAAAAGTATACCATGCGCTCGGGGTACAAGGAAAAGAAGGGAGTCTGGGGATTGACGCCGGACTCGGTGAATATTTTCTCGCGCTATGCCGCGTTGCTGCCTGTGGACAGCATTTCTCGCCCGTTCGATCATCCGGACGGCTGGTCGATCATCAAAGTAACTGCAAAGGAACCCGCACGCATCAAGACCTTTGAGGAGGCGATGCCGGAGGTGATGAGCGCCTACCAGGAGTATGCTTCGAAACTCCGGCAGGAGGAATGGGTCGCTGATCTGAAATCACGGTACCCCGTTACCTTCAACAAACCGCTTCTGCTGGAAGCCTTCAAGAGGAAACCCGTTGCCGCGCAGTAGACTTGTTTTCGCACTCTGTCTCGCGTTTGTCGCGGGCTGTGGTTCCAGGGACTCCGGCCAGCGACCCGTCGCCCGGATTGACGACCGGACCTTGACGCTGGAAGAGGTGCGAGCGCGATTGGATTCGACGCGCGGGGTAACCTCTGCTCAAGTCGGGGAGTTCGCGCGGCGATGGATCAACGACGAGATTCTGTACCGCGAAGCCGTCCGAAGAGGGTTGGACAACAAAGAGCCTGTGCGGACGCAGATCGAGGAAGCGAAGCGCCAGTTCGCGATCAACGCCCTCTTACAGGCTGAGGTCTATACTCAAAGCTCCGTCGAAAACACTCCGGAGGAGATCGCGCAGTACTATACAGCCCATACCAGGGAATTCACGCTCCCGACAGACGTCGCTTTGGTCAGTTTCCTCCAGTTTACCGATCGCGATGCAGCCAACGCGTTTCGCACGGTCGTGCTGAAGGGAACACCGTGGTCGCAGGCAGTGCGCGAGGTGATGGCCGATGCGAAACAATCGTCGATGGTCCTTGCGAAGATGGACTCTGTATATTATTCGCAAACCACACTCCTTCCGGCTGAACTCTGGCGTGTCGCGTCTGCATCGACGAAGCCGGAACCGTCATTCCCGGTTCATACCGACGAAGGTTCGTTCATTCTGGTTGTCTGGAAACTCGGCCGCCAGGGGCAGATTGCCGATCGGGCGTATGTAGAGCGTGAGATCCGGAGCCGGCTGACGATCGATCGTCGGCGTCAGGCGCTCGCCGGTTTGCTCGAGCGGCTGCGATCAACACATGCTGTTGAGCTGATGGTCAGTGATCAGGTGGATACCAGTTCAACCAATTTTGCGAGATAGGAGAAACACCAATGAAGGGACGACAACCATCAGTTTTGCCGCACGTTGTTTGGGCCATCGTTGTAGTGCTTTCGATGACGAGCAGCCTTGCCGCGCAGACAGCCGTCGATCGTATTGTGGCGGTCGTCGACAAGGAGATCATCACAGAGTCGGACCTCCAGGAGCGGATTTCGTACATCGCTCTACAAAATCGAGTGGATCCGAAAACTCCCGGCTTACGAAAGCAAATCCTCGACGGGTTGATCGCGGATAAGCTCGTGCTGGCCCAGGCAATTATCGACAGCATCAACGTCACGGACGAAGAGGTCATGAGGATGCTCGATCAGCAGTTCCAGAATTTTGTCCGGCAGGCGGGATCCGAGAAGCAACTCGAACAGATCTACGGAAAGCCGGTTGCAAGGATGAAGCGCGAATACAAACCGGAGATGCGCAAGCAGCTGCTCATTCAACGCGTGCGCCAGCAGCGTGAGGCGAATATTCAGATCGCGAGGCGGGAAGCGGAGGAATTCTACGCGTCCTATAGAGATAGTCTGCCGAAAGTACCCGAGGAGCTCGACCTGAGTCACATCTTCATTGTGCCGAAACCGGATTCTTCGCTGGAAGTGCAAACGCGTCAGAAGCTCAATGCGTTTCGTGACAGCATCGTCGCCGGCGGAGACTTCGCCGACTTTGCACGCCGGTATTCACAGGATGGAAGCGCGACGGGCGGCGGCGACCTCGGTTGGGCAAAGCGCGGCGTGGTATTTGTCCCCGAGTTTGAACAAGCTGTGTTCGCCCTCAAAGAGAAAGAAGTTTCCCCTGTGGTCAAGACGGAGTTCGGGTATCACCTGATTCAATTGCTCGAGCGCAGAGGTGAATCCGTTCATGCCAGGCATATCCTGTTGCGTACAGAAAAAGGACCGATCAGCGACACGGCCGCAGTCGTCAGACTGCGCGAGATACGGGATCGTGCTCTGAAGGGAGAAGCGTTTGCCGAGCTTGCCCGTAAGTACTCTGAAGATGATGATACAAAAGCTCTTGGCGGCGACCTCGGAACTGTCGCTGTCGATCAACTCGAGGCCGAGTTCGCGCCTGTCGTCAAAGGTCTCAACGCGGGAGAGATCAGTCAGCCCCATCGAGTGTCGCTCAAAGCTTCGTACGGATACCAAATTGTCCTGCTCAAGAAACGTACGCAGCCGCATGCCGTCAATCTCACCGATGACTATAAGCGCGTTGAACAGATGGCGCTGTACATGAAACGCAATCGGCTGAACAGCGAGTGGATCGAGGAGCTTAAAAAGAGTATCTACTGGGAGCCGCGCCTCTAAGCCTGGCCCTCCAAGAACACCGGATCGCAGGGAGTACACCGTCAATTGCAGGGACACCGAATGGCATGAACGACGTCAAAGTTGTTTCCGAACTCTCCAAAGCCTATTCCGATATCCGGTCTGAGATCGCCAAGGTCATTGTCGGACAGGACAGGGTGATCGAACATCTCCTGATCGCGCTCCTTTCGCGGGGTCACTGCCTGCTGATTGGGGTACCAGGCCTCGCCAAAACCCTCCTGATCAAAACGCTCTCGGAAGCATTGGACCTCAGGTTCAGCCGCATCCAGTTCACGCCGGATCTGATGCCGAGCGATATTACCGGCACCGAGATCATTGAGGAGAATGTGGGGACTGGACAGAAGGCGTTCAAATTCGTTCAGGGTCCCGTCTTCGCGAACATCATTCTCGCAGATGAAATCAACCGCACGCCTCCGAAGACCCAGGCCGCACTCCTGGAGTCGATGCAGGAGCACCACGTAACCGCCGCCGGGCAGACGTACGCGCTCCAGGAACCGTTCTTCGTCCTGGCGACACAAAACCCGATCGAGCAGGAGGGAACCTATCCCCTGCCCGAGGCACAGCTCGACCGTTTCATGTTCAACCTCTGGCTTGACTATCCCTCCTTCAATGAGGAGGTCGCCATCGTGAAGTCAACGACGAGCCCCTACAAGCCCGATTTGAAACGCATACTTAGTGCCAAGGAAATAATCGAATTTCAGGATCTTGTTCGCCGCGTTCCGGTGGCAGACAATGTCATCGAATACGCTGTCACGCTCGTAGATCGGACGCGCCCCACGGTAGCCTCGGCTCCGTCCTTCATCAAGAATTGGATTAGATGGGGAGCCGGACCACGGGCTTCACAGTATCTCATCCTCGGGGCAAAGACCCGTGCGATTCTCTCGGGCCGGCATACACCCGATATCAACGATGTCAAAGTTCTGGCTGCTCCGGTGCTCCGACACCGGATTGTGACAAGCTTCAACGCCGAGGCGGAGGGTGTGTCTGCAATTCAAATTATCGAAAGACTCGTGAGTGAGTCTGGATCGTGAACAGGCCGCGGCCGGAGAATCGATGAGAAGAGCGGCAAGTCGGTTGATACTGTTCAGCTGGCAGAGGCAAACTCCGACCTGGAACGTTCGCGGCGTCACGGTATTCCTTCCTGTTGTTGTTCTCTCATTCTGTCTCAACTTCACGACCGCCGCGCAACCGCAGCGATGTTGGATAACATTGCGCGATCGCGGGCCTTCGGTCACCCTCACGAAAGCAAATCCCGCTTCGCTGGGGATCACCGAACGGGCTCTTTGGAGACGGAGCAAGGTGCTTCCAGCGGATCGTCTCATCGATGAGCTCGATCTTCCTCCCGAGCAGTCGTACCTCGAACAATTGCGTTCACGTGGCGTCGTGGTCAGATCTGCCTCGCGATGGCTCAATGCGGTTTCAGCCGAGCTCACAGATGCCCAGCGCTCCTCGGTTGCCACACTCCCGTTCGTAGCCTCCGTGTCACCCGTCCCTGTCTTTTTCAAACAGCAGCAGGAATCAGTGCCTCTCCTTCAGGGTCCTATGTTGAAGAAGGAATCGATCGCCGGCATCGACTACGGAGAATCGTTTGCCCAGTTGAACGCGCTCAAAGTGCCGGATGTGCACTCTCGCGGTTTCACGGGAACGGGGGTGATCATCGGGGTTCTGGATGACGGTTTCAACGCTCACCGAACGCACCCTGCGCTGAAGAATCTCAAGATCATTGCTGAGTACGACTTTGTGCAGCGCGATTCGAATACTTCGCGTTCACCCGGGGAGTATTCCACACAAGGGAACCATGGTGCCTCGACGCTTTCTGAGATCGGAGGATTCTTCAACGGCCGCCTCGTCGGTGTTGCCTACGGAGCATCGTTCATGCTCGCGAAAACAGAAATCGACAGCGTCGAAATCCAGTTGGAGGAGGATCTCTACGTCGAAGCCCTTGAATGGATGGAGCGTCGCGGCGTGGATATAACCTCCAGCTCTCTGGGCTACTCCGATTGGTACAAGTGGTCGGATATGAATGGGAAAACGGCAACGACATCGAGAGCAGCGAGCATCGCAGCAAGGAAAGGTGTGCTTGTTGTGACGGCCATGGGAAACAGCGGCGGCGCAACGATCCGGAGGACAGATGGGCAACTTGCCCTGGATGCCCCCGCCGATGCCGACAGCATCCTCGCGGTCGGAGCGACGTTTGCAGATGGCCCGCTGGCATCGTTTAGTCTTACGGGTCCCACATATGACGGGCGGACCAAGCCGGAAGTCGTGGCTCCGGGAATAAACGATTTTGCGGTAAGCGGAGACTCAGACTACACGCCGTATTTCACCGGCACGTCAGCGGCGACACCTCTGGCGGCCGGCGTCGCAGCGCTGGTGCTCTCTGCAAACCTTGACCTCACGCCTATGCAGGTCCGGGCCCGTCTGCTCAGCACAACCCAGAAATACGCTGACGGAAGCGCGAAAACCCAATCGTATCCGAACAACTACTACGGCTGGGGTCTTCTTGATGCGTCAAAGGCTGTAGGAGGCTCGGGGGGCGGGAGCGTTCCCGCAGAATTCGTTCTCCGAAACAACTATCCGAATCCCTTCAACGGCTCGACGACGATCATCGTCGACGCCCCGGGCGAGCAGGTGATCGACGTGGCAGTCTATGATCTTCTCGGCCGGCGCGTGCGGACTCTTTACAAAGGAAAATCCCGCACGGGGACGAATTTCTTCGAATGGAACGATGGTCTGAACGACAGCGGCACGCGTGTGTCCAGCGGCGTCTACATCTGCCGCCTCGCTACCTACGGATTCACGGGCTCTCGAAAGATCCTGTACATCAAATAGGTTTGTTCACCGTTTCCTGACAGGTCGCCGAGATGCCAGATCTTGATCTTACGACATCCTACCACGTTGTCCTTCTCCTGCTCGCGGCGGTGGCGGCTGGCTTGCTGGCGGTCTTCGTGTACCGATTCACCGTGCCTCCGGTTTCCCGCGGTGTGCGAGGCACCCTCATGGGGGTGCGTGGACTCGGACTGTTCCTGCTTTTCCTCCTCATTGGCGAGCCGCTCCTTTCTCTCGTCTCGCACCGTACTGAAAGACCCGTGTTGGCAGTCCTGATCGATCAATCCCGAAGCATGACGATCCGGGATAAGAGCGGGGACAGAAAAGAGACTCTCCTCACTACTCTTACATCGCCCGATCTCAGGAAGGTCGATGGAAACAGTGAACTTCTGTATGGAGTGTTCGACACGAAACTGCATCTCCTACAGTCCTTCGCCAAAGATTCCGTTTCATTCACAGGAGAAGGGACCGATATCGGCGGCGCCCTGAAGCAGTTGAGGGAACAAACGTCGGAGAGAAATATTCAGGGAGTGCTCATCATCAGCGACGGCAATTCGACCGGCGGGTCCAGTCCGCTGTTCGAGGCCGAAGAGTCAGGGTTGCCGGTCTTCACGGTCGGCATCGGCGACACCAGTGAGCCGCATGATGTGATGGTACAAAAGGCCCTCGCGAACAACATCACGTACGTGGGAAACAAGGTGCCGGTGAACGCGACGTTGAAAAGCTCGGGTATGAACAATGAGCGCGTTGAAGTGACTCTGCTCGAGGGGGGGAAGACCCTTGACCGCAAGACAATACAACTGGAACCCGGCACACGCGAGTACGATGTACCCCTCTCATTTGTTCCTGACCTGGACGGAACGAAGAAAATTACTGTCGAGGTTTCGCAGCTGCCGGGCGAAGTCAGCGCTCAGAACAACAGATCTTCGTTCTACATGAAAGTCCTGAAGAGCAAGATGCGGGTTGTTCTCATCGCCGGCGCGCCCAGCGCGGATGTGGCAGCTATCCGGCGCGCGCTTCAGGATGATCCTAATATAGAAGTCAAAACGTTCATCGAACGCGGCAATGGACAGTTCTATGAAGGGGTGCTGTCTGACCAGGATGTGCGTCCGGCCGAATGCGTTGTGCTCGTGGGGTACCCGGGTCCACAAAGTTCGGTGTCGGCGATCCAGACGGTGGCTACAGCGGCTGGCAGCGGAAAAGGAATGCTGTTTGTCCTCAGCCGAACGACAGATCTTCGGAAACTGCAGATGCTCCAGAGTGTTCTTCCCTTCAACATTCCCGCCCGACCCGGAGAGGAAACACAGACCTTTCTCGCCGCAGCGGAAAACCAACGCAACAATCCGATTCTCCGTGTCTCTTCGTCGTTGGATGTGTGGGGCAAGCTTCCCCCCTCGTTCACAATGGATGAGCCGTTCCGTTCGAAGCCCGAGGGTGTTGTTCTCGCTACGGTCCGGGTCCAGTCGTCCCCGGGGACTGAGCCGCTCATGATCAGCCGGAATGTGAACCGGTCGAAATCTCTTGCGATCCTCTGCTACGGATTGTGGCGGTGGAAAAGTTATTCCGACGGTATCCCGGGAGCGGAGCGAATACTGGAGAACCTTTTCAGCAACAGTGTCCGCTGGCTTGTAACTCGCGATGACGAGAAGCCGGTACAGATTCGTCCGTCAAAAGAAATGTTCGCGGGATCAGAACCGGTGGAATTCACAGCTCAGGTGTATGACGAAACCTACCGTCCCCTCGGTGATGCGGAAGTCTCTCTCTCAGTCTCGCAGAAGGGGCAGGCGAGTCAGCTGACGCTCTCGTCGCTGGGAAACGGTCGGTTCGAGGGGGCGTTCGACCCTCTTCCGGAAGGGGACTACACGTATACAGCCCGGGCAACGGAGGGAGGCCGGCAGCTTGGCGAAGAACGCGGCTCCTTTTCGGTCGGTGGATTGAACGTGGAGTTCCAGGAGACGAGAGCGAACAAGCTTCTCTTGCAGCAAATCTCTGCACGGACGGGGGGGCGCTACTTTGAGAGCGGCGATTTGGGTCAGCTCGCAGAGGATTTGACCTCCCTGCGGAATTTCCGCCCAAAAGATGTGACTGCCGCCCGCCAATTTGAACTCTGGAACAGAACCTGGATGCTCGGTGCGGTGGTGGCGCTGTTCGCTGTGGAATGGTTCTTGCGAAAAAAACACGGAATGCTCTAATCTTTCAGGAGTACTCTCACCCAAATGAAAAAAAACTTCTCTGCCGTATTTTCTTCAGCGCTGATCGTCTTCACGATCTTCTTCACATCGGGTGCCTTGGCACAACCGATTGTCCGGGTCGATAGTTTCTTCATGCCAAGTCTTGGAAGAACGAAGAAGATCTCGGTGTTACTCCCCGCAGCCTATGACCCCATAAAACGGTATCCCGTTCTATATTTGTTGCACGGCTACACCGGTGGGCACGAAGACTGGTGGAAGAAGACGAAGCTCCGTGAGTACATCAAAGACATTCCCATGATTGTCGTGATGCCGGACGGGGAGAATTCATGGTATGTCAACTCATTCACCGAACCGAACGACCAGTTTGAAAGCTATGTGGTGAAGGACCTTCCTCACTACGTGCAAACGATGTATTCGATTGATTCGACGCGTCAGGGAATTGCAGGGCTCTCGATGGGAGGATACGGCGCACTCATGGTAAGCCTCAGACATCCATCCCGATACGGTTTTGTGGGCTCTCTCTCCGGAGCCATCGCTTTTCCCAGAGGGATGAATGACACGACCCGGGCGCCGGAGCGCGCACTGTTGCCGAGCCTGAAGCGGGCGTTCGGGGAAAAGACGAGCGGTTTCCGGAACGCGCATGATGTCTTTCTCCTCTACCGGCAGACATCGAAAGATTCTTTGCCGTACATTTACACATCCATTGGGATACAGGACGGATACAGAACGTTCCTTCCCGCACACCGAGCGTTTACAGATCTGCTCCGGACATATGGAGCAGCTTACGAATACCATGAAACGCAGGGGGGGCACAACTGGCAGTTCTGGGACAAAGAAATCCAGCCGCTCTTGCTCCGAATGCGTGAAATCTTGAAATTCTGATAGACCTGAACAATGCGATGGAGCGCAGGGACACGAAAGGAAGGATAAGGCATATCCTCCTCGCCGGGCGAACTTCCTGGAGTCTTCTGGTTTGATTTCACAAATGTCATAGAGGGAGATGTTCAAGTACCAACCGATGAGACACCGCAGCGTCCATAATCGCGCGTCTGCTCGCCTCGCTCTCCTCCTCTTGATCTGGATGCAATGGGTGTGTCCCGTCCAGAACCAGGCGGCGGCCTTCCAAGCGTCCGTCAGCTTTTCTCCGGAGCGCAAGCCATCAGACGTCCCTGTGCAATGGAAGGGACTCATCGGAGAGTACACGCGTAACAATGAAACGATGTCTGTCTTCGAAAAAGACGGGGTGTTGTATCTCTTGAAAGATACCGGCAGTCCGTGCCGGTTGCGGCCGGATGGAACAGACCGCTTCGAGGTTCTTCCTGCGGAGACAAACGGGAACAGAGCCTGCGTCGTTCGGCGCAACGCAGCAGGATTTGCCGTCTCGCTGGAAGTGCATCCGTCGGTGTTCCAGCGCGTTTTCTATGGCGGGGAAACCGGAACTTCGTTTCGCATCAAGCCACTCAAACCTGCAGATGTGTTGCGGAGAGAAGCTCTGCTCGCTCCGCCGCCGCGGGAAAACGGAACCTTCAGGAAATCCGAGCTTGTTGAACTGACACTTCTTGATTCTACGATCCATCTTGACATCAGGTATGCAACAACAGATAATTTCATGGGAGAGAAATTCTATTCGCAGGCGAGAGCGTTCTTGCAGCGGCCGGGGGCTGAGGCGCTCATCCGGGCACATCGGTCGCTCCGGGGCATGGGGTATGGCCTGCTCATCCACGACGCGTATCGCCCTTGGTACGTGACGAAGATGTTCTGGGATGCTACGCCAACAGAACAGAAGGATTTTGTTGCAGATCCGGCGAAGGGCTCCCGCCATAACCGCGGCTGTGCAGTGGATCTGTCACTGTATGATCTCAAAACCGGCAAGGTGGTCGAAATGGTCTGCGGGTATGATGAGTTCTCACGCCGGGCTTACCCGGGCTACCCTGGGGGAACGACGCTGCAGCGATGGCATCGACAACTGCTCAGAACGGCGATGGAGGCGGAAGGGTTCAAGGTATTCGAAGTGGAATGGTGGCACTTTGATTTCGGAGATTGGCGGAGTTATCCGATCGGGACCCTCACATTCGAGGAGATCCAATGATTGACACACTGGCGGTTCGCGAGAAGAAGAACATAGCCCTCACGTCTGTCTTCGCTGCCGTGGTGTTGACCGGGATGAAGCTCGCTGTGGGCCTCATGACAAACAGCCTTGGCATACTTTCCGAGGCCGCCCACTCCGGGCTGGACCTTCTTGCCGCGATCATCACGTACGTTGCAGTGAGCGTGTCCGACAAACCTCCCGATGAGGACCATCAGTACGGTCACGGCAAGATGGAAAACGTATCGGCATTCTTCGAGACGATCCTTCTCCTCGTAACGTGTGGTTGGATAATCTGGGAAGCGGTTGAGCGGCTTACATCGAACACTGTGCATGTTGAAGCGAACATTTGGAGTTTTGGAGTCATTGTTGTCTCTATTGTTATCGATTTCAGCAGATCGAGAGCCCTGAGCCAGGTTGCAAAGAAGCATCACAGCCAGGCTCTGGAAGCTGATGCACTCCACTTTTCCAGCGATATCTGGTCATCGTTGGCGGTGCTCGCCGGCCTCGTCTGCGTTTCACTTGGATATTCGAGAATCGATTCGGTTGCGGCTTTGGCTGTCGCTATTCTTGTCCTCTTCGTCAGCTATCGGCTTGGAAGGCGCACGATCGACGCGCTGATGGACAGGGTTCCCGAGGGATTGGCACAGAAGGTGGGGGAATCGATTAAGACCGCCGAGGGTGTCGAGGAACTCCGTTCCATGCGCGTGCGGGGCTCCGGATCGCGTCTCTTTGTTGACGCCATAGTAGGCATCCGACGAACAATGCCGTTCGACAGAGCTCATCGAATCATGGATGACATCGAGAAAGCAATCCACGCGGTGCATCCGGAAGCCGATGTGACCGTTCACGCAGAGCCGATGCATGGACGGGACGAATCGATGATCGACAAGGTGAGGATGATTGTCATCGAGAAGGGGGTCGGGGCGCCCCACAACCTCGAAGTGCATCAATCGGATGGAAAGTACTTCATAGACTTCGACGTCGAGTACAGCAAAGAAAAAACATTCGTCGAGGCCCACGCATTGGCAGAAGAAATTGAAGAGCAGATTCGGCGGGAAATTCCCTCGGTTCAAAAAGTGACGATTCACCTCGAGGAGTTTCTTCCTGACGAAGGGGAGCTCACGCATGCGACCGAGGAGGAGAAGGATCTTTGCCTGGCGATTGAGACCCTTGTTCTCGGCGATGGGCGGATTCGCGAATGCACCGATATCACGGTGTTGAAGCACGCACCGCATCTTCACGTCACACTGACTTGCAGGCTCGACAGCTCGAAGACGCTGGCCGAAGTGCACCAGATCATTTCGCAGGTTGAGTCGCATCTCTATCAGAACTTCCCGCAGGTGAGGCGCTTCACGATCCACGCTGAACCCGTGTAGGCGGCAAGGATGACCGTCGTCCCGCCGAGACTCTGACGAGTGCCGGTCATCTCCAGGTACACATCGATTTCTGTTGACACTCGCTCCGTTCCTGTGTATTTTCATACCCAATCCTCTTATTCTCACTTCTCATACGGCATGGAAGCACGTCCCGCAGCAGTTCAGGCCGAGAACATCAGCAAGACTTATAGCCCAAGGTCGAAAAACGCCGTTTTCGCACTCAAAGGCGTCGGCTTCAGGGTCGAGCAAGGCGAGATCGTCGGCCTCATCGGGCCTAACGGTGCCGGCAAATCGACACTTCTCAGGATTCTTCTCGGGTTCCTGAATGCCGATGACGGCGGCAGCATCTCTATACTCGGCGACCATCCGGAATCGCTGGCCACACGCAAGCACACAGGCTACCAGGCCGACTCGCATTTTCGCTCCAACACTCTTTCCACACGAACGTTTCTGGAGTTGCACGCGCTCCTGGCCGGGAATCCCGCACCGAGGGAAGAAGTCGACGGAATCCTGAGCCACTTCAACCTTACCAATGCGGCCGTACGAAAACTCTCAGCGCTCTCGAAAGGCATGCGCCAGAAGATCGAACTGGCAGTCGCGTTCGTCGGTTCACCAAAGGTCGTGTTCCTCGATGAGCCAACCGCTTCGCTTGATCCTCCATCGGTCTTTGAACTGAGGGAATACCTGACGCAGCAGAAAGCAAAGGGAACGACAGTCTTTTTCAGTTCCCACAACCTCACTGAAGTCGAAAACGTGTGCGATCGCGTTCTCTTCATTCTGGACGGAAACCTGGTTGCCGAACACTCGCTCGCAGGCACTCCGCCGGGATTCTTGGAAGAATCATTCAGAAAACATCTGGTCGAAAGGAAGGGAACGTGAAGAGGGCCCTGGCGAGATTGTACCTGATCGAGCTCAGACGGCTCTGGACCGTCACCGCGGTATTCATTCCGTTGGGACTGATGTTGTTGTCCGCTCTCATGCTATTTACCTCGGCCAGGTTCTCAAAAGTGTACGATGTTGCACGGTTCGCGGTGAGCGTGAATAGCTCCCTCGTGGTGCCGCTCGCCGCAGCGCTGTTTGGCGTGGCGATGGTTGCCGCCGACGTCAAAGACGGGTGGCTGAGGACACTCCTCATCCGGCCCGTCTCGCGGCAAAGCTATCTGCTCATCAAAATTGCCGCAGTCTACACATCGGTCGTTTTCACGATTGTGGTTGCCGGCATCCTTCCAAATATCATCGTCTCGAGTTTCTTTGCCAAAGGAGAAGTGGTGTTCGACCTTGGCCGGGTCCTTGCAGTGCATGGTGTCTTTCTGCTTCAAGCACTGCTCACCGTTTCGATCCTGGCTCTTTTCTCGTGCTGGCTCCCGGGTGTCTTCAACGTTGTGCTGATCGCGTTCTGGTCGATCTGTGCGTCAGGGATCTCCGGATACCTGCAGGCGTTCCATGCGACGGACAAATGGCTCACGATCCTCAAAGATTTTCTCTACCCTGACGGGTTTTCGAAAACGCTTGACGCGATCAACGGGGGCATGGGCATTCCGACCGCAGAACTCGCGTGGGGATTCGGGGCATTGGGTATCGTCCTTGCCCTGACATTCTGGAGTATTGCGAAGATCCAGGTCGACAAAGGGTCGGAGTAACATCATGAATCAGCGGGACACGACATACGCGAAATGGGTTGGGCTGGCTGCTGCGGCGTTCCTTGTCCTCGGAGCGGTGCTCGAGTACTGGCCGGCATCGGATTCAATCAAATGGCTCCGTTTTGAAGAGGCGAGGGGTGCGGCGGCAACCCAGAACAAGCCGATCTTTGTCGATGTATATGCGGATTGGTGCGGACCATGCAAAGCGATGGACAAGGACGTCTTTCCGAATGACTCTGTAAAGAACATTCTGACTTCTCGGTATATTCCCGCGAAGATTGACGGTGATGATCCGGTATCAGGCGACACGCTCAAGAAACAATTTGGAATCCGCGCATACCCCACGTACATCGTGCTGAGTCCCGCCGGGAAAGAGCGGAAACGCCACGTTGGTTTCTTCCCGAAGACAGACCTCATCAAATGGTTGAACGACTCTGTCGGTGTACAAATTCTCCTGTGGCCGGATCTGCAGAAGGCAACAATTGTGGCTCAGGCACAGAAGCGGCGGATCATGGTACTCATCCTGCAGTCGGGAGATGACATCGAGGCTGCTACTGCGATCATCGAAGATGAAGAAGTCGCACGCGCCATAGACAAGCACTTCGTTCCTACGCTTCTCGTGAGGGGTAACATAGGAGAGGGGAAGCTCCTTCAACAGGTTGGGGCGTCTCCGAAAACGGGAATGAGGGAGGTTATCGTACTCGAGAACACCGGCAAAGCAGTGGGACGATTCTTCATGAATTTCCAGATGCAATACAACCGCTCGCTCCTCGCCTCCAAATTGATGGAGCTCGCGTTGAAACAGACCCAGTGATGTCGCTCAGTCCCGGTATTCTGCCAGTCACTTTTGCTTGTCCCGGCAAATCTCCCTATCTTTTCTTCACAGAAATCATCGATTGAGATACATGTCCTCTGACAAGAAACTTCGCATACTTATCGTTCTCGCGCTTCTCGTGGGTTGGATTGTCGTTGTCTTTCTCCGTTCCGGCACTTCGTGGGGCTAGAAGCGCTCCCTTCACCGGTCCCGATTCTTCCCTGAAGATCGCGACTATCACAAGGAGCATTCAATGGCACAACCAATTCCTGCCAAAACCAGCGGCCGCTTGCTTTCGCTGGATGTGTTTCGGGGCGCCACCGTTGCCGGTATGATGATGGTGAACAACCCCGGCAGCTGGTCGGAAATCTATCCTCCCTTCAAACACGCAGCGTGGAACGGATGGACATTTACCGACCTTATTTTCCCCTTCTTCCTCTGGATTGTCGGCGTCGCGATGACGTACTCAATGTCGAAACGCGTCGAGCAGGGGGCTGATCGCAACAAACTGATGCTCCATGCCTTTCAGCGCGCCGTCACAATCCTGGTGATCGGTCTTTTCCTCAATGGTTTTCCATTCGGCTTGATATTCGGACACCACTTCAGCTTCGCAGCATGGAGGCTTCCGGGGGTCCTGCAAAGAATTGCCATCTGTTATTTCATCGCTTCGGTTATCATTCTGTATGCGAGCACGCTCTGGCAGATACGGTGGACGGTGTTGTTCCTTATCGTGTACTGGGTCCTGATAAAAACAGTGCCCGTACCGGAGTTTGGCGCAGGCATCCTTGAACCCAAAGGCAGTCTGGTGTGGTACATCGACTCAACGGTTCTGAGCGGACACACCTGGGCGGGCGCCCCGGCTCCCGGATTCGATCCTGAAGGGCTGTTCAGCACACTCCCGGCAATTGCGACAACACTCTTCGGCGTCCTCACCGGTCATTTCATCCGTTCAAAGCGGACGCAAGAGGAGAAGGCGGCCTGGATGTTTATTGCGGGGAATACATTGATATTCATGGGCTTGCTCATGGACAACTGGCTGCCGATCAACAAGAATCTCTGGACAAGCACCTATTCGGTTTTCATGGCGGGCCTGGCGCTGAATATCTTCGCATTCTGCTATTGGCTGATCGACGTGAAAGGATACAAACGGTGGACGAAGCCATTTGAGATTTACGGGTTGAACGCCATCACCATGTTTTTCCTCGCAGGGTTTATCGGACGGCTGACGGGACTTATCAAGTGGGCAGGTGCAGACGGGACTCCAATCTCGCTCAAGGGATGGTACTATCAGGCTTTCTTCCTGCCAATCGGCGATCCAATGTTTGCTTCATTCCTGCACTCTGTCGCCTTCATGCTCTTCCTGTACCTGATTGCATATATCATGTACAAGAACAACCTCGTCATAAAAGTGTAGTCATCGGACAATTACCCGATGCACAAAAAAAGCCCGCCCATTGATTGCAATGAGCGGGCTTTGTTTCTTAATCAACGGAGTCGTCCGAAAGTTGACTTGCCCGCCGAACCATGCTTTTTGGGGCAGGCGGACTGTCAATGAGCTGCAGGCACCCGGTTACGAGTTCAGGCTGCCGGCTTGGTCAGTTCAAGATTCAAGGTGATGTTTACCGTTTCCCCCACAATTAAACCGCCTGCCTCAATCGCCTTGTTCCACTTCAAGCCGAAGTCAAACCGATTCACCGGCAGGGTCGCTTTCCAGGCATAGATCTCAGCGCCCCACGGGGATTTGATCGAGCCATTGTACGTGGCGTCGAATGTGACCTTTTTTGTGACATCGCGGATCGTCAGGTCACCCGCGATCTTGTACTTGTTCTCTCCGACCTTTTCAAAGGACGTGCTCTTGAAGGTGATGGCAGGAAACTTCTCAGCGTTGAAGAAGTCGTCTGTCTTCAAGTGGCCATCGCGCTTTTCGTTATCCGTGTTGATGCTCGCCACCTTGATCGTTGCATCAACGGAAGCGTCTGTGAAATCGCTCTTGTTTGATTTGAAGCTGATATCGAAGTCCTTGAAATTTCCAGAGACATCCGAAATGACCATGTGCTTGACCGAGAAACCGACGCTTGAGTGGGACTTGTCAAGAGTCCATCCCGCCTTTTGGGCGAACAGAGATGAGATGCCGAACAGTGTGATGAAAAACAGGGACTTGAAGCGTTTCATAGAACCTCCTTCTTGATGAATGTGATGTGATTGGGTGGTTAAGAAATCTCAATTCGTAGATGATCAGCGTCCCGTACGACAAACGCGTTGTCGGAATCCGAAACCCAGTGGGAGGTTGATCGCAACCGGGCTGCGAGTTGCTCGCGTGACTCTTTGTCTCCCAGACTGACGCCAAACTGCACTAGACCAAGGTGATTGTTGAGTGCTGGTGAAACTCCCGGACTGTTCCAGACGTTTGCACCGATGTGGTGATGATAGCCTCCTGCTGACATGAACAAAGCGCCGGGAAAATCGCGCTGCACAACATCGAAACCCAGCTTCGTATGATAAAACTCCTCAGTGCGATGAAGATCCGAAACCTGAAGATGGATGTGGCCGATGGAAAGGCCTTCTGATGTCAGAGTCTCACTGATGTCTGTTTCGTTGAGCTCCGACAGCAAGTTGTCGAGGTCCAGGTGTTCAGTTACCATCTGTAGTGTCCCGTTTCTGTAAGGCCACTGCGCCCGGGGAATATCGCTATACAGCTCGATTCCGTTTCCATCTGCATCAGCGAGATAGAGGGCTTCACTGACTCCATGGTTGGCAAACCCCTGGAAGGGCCATCGATTGACATAGAGCCGCTTGAATGCTGCCGCGAGATGCTCGCGACTTGGATAGAGAAGCGCAAGGTGAAAAAGTCCCGGTGAACGGGTTTGCCTTGGCTTTGCGTCGGTATCTTCCGTAAGCCGGAGAAGCGGGTCGCTGCTCCCGAAAGCAGAGAGCGTCAGCGTCTTTCCGTCTGAACCCGTCTCCACAAGTCCTACCAAATCCTCATAAAACCGCAAAGATCGATCTAAGTTCACGACGCGGAGGTGTGCGTATTGGATCTTGGCAGACACTGGCAGCCGCGGGGCAGAACCCGAAGGTGCTATTGTCGATTGATGCATTGCTGAATTCATGAAATTCGCCGGTCAATTCAATGAGACTTTGAGTTGCGACATCAAGGACGTATTGTGAAACATCAGGGGATAGATCGTCGGCTCAAAATACTTGAACATCGGAAACGCCGACAGGATCTCAATGGCGTCGCGCTCTGTGCGCGCATTCATCACCACCCAAAGCCTAGATCTGTCGAGCGAGAGGCTGTACGACATCACAATACCCTGCTCGAGGAGCTTGTCGATATGAGCACGTTGGAGCGGAACAAGCGCGAAGAACTCTTCGTCCGGGTCCATTGGAATCTGTATGTCAATTACGAATTGAGCCATTCGTCGACCTTTCGCGGGTTTGTAGAACATGCGCAGACAACATCAGAATCTGCGCCATGGTATTTGTCTCGAAAACCATTTAATTCGATGACGACTGAATCTTGAGCGAGACGTCTTGTGCCTCTACAAGGTATGATGGTTTTTCCCACGAATCGGTGAAAACAATCGCTTCAAGCGGTTTTCGCTTCCGCGGAGCCTCTTCACGGCTCCGAAGATCATCCGGCAGCGTATTCGGATGCTCTGCATATCCTATCGCAAGCACGATCACAATGTCGTATCCTTCCGGGATTGAGAATCCGCTCCTGAGCTTGTTGGCATCGAAGCCTCCCATTTGGTGAACCGATAGACCCAACGCTGATGCCTGCACCGTCATGTGCGCAACCGACTGGCCGAGGTCATACAAAGCATGGAGGTACGGCTTGCCGGATTTCAGATAGGTTGTTTGCGCCATGCCAACAACGAGCAAGGGCGCACGAACCGCCCAGCGGCGATTTGCCTCCATCAGAGATTCGGCTATTATGGCGTAGACCCTTGTATCTTCTTTTGTGGCTGCGATGAATCTCCACGGCTGTTCGTTCGATGACGAAGGTGACCATCGTGCTGCTTCAAAAAGATTGACGAGCTTCGATGGCTCGATTGCGCTCTCGGAAAATGCGCGTGGACTGCGGCGCTGAGCGAGAAGCTCGAGCAGCTTCGCCCGAGTGTCGAGCCGTTCGGGCATGAACGCGGCGTTGGTTTCAAATTCTGATGGATTGGTCATTGCATTTCCTTGAGTGCTAGTCCCAGTTTCCTGAGTAGTTGTGAGAGCTGAACCTGTTCATCTGCAGTGAGGACCGATGCAAGTTCTGTTACGCGTTGCGCGTGTTGTTCAAATACTTCCTTGAATAGACGCTGCCCCTTTTCAGTCAGCTGCACTTTGATGACCCGGCGGTCTTCTGCGCTCCGGGTTCTCTCGACGAAATGTTCCTTCTCCAGATTATCGAGAATGACGGTCACACAGCCGCCTGTGACGAGCATTTTCCTGCCCACCTCGCCAATTGTCAGCGGGCCGAGATGACCCAGGAGTTCGAATACGCCAAACTGGGGCTGAGTCAGTCCATAGCGTTCTATGTCCTTTCCAGTGAGGCGGCCGAACGTCGACGATGCACGTGCGAGCTTCACCCACATGCTGAGCGCCAGATCTGTCTTCTTTCCATACTGCTCTGTCGTTCTCATCATCGCTTCCTTCCAGATTCTCCTCGGAACAAACCCACGTGTTTGAGTATTTCAAATTTAAACCATTCAAACTCGAAGTAAGTTCCCGGAAGGAGACATTCCCTGAAAAAATCAAAGAAGTGCCAAAATTGACCAAAAAATCACGAATTCAAAGGATTTGCAGTCTGAGTTGAGAGGGAGATCGGCAAGGAAGAGCCTTAGAAAGGCGGGACTCAAGCTACGGGGAGACCTTCTATCGAATTCCGGCGCGGCGGATATTCTCGAATTCCTTCCGGCCGTACGGTCTGATCGATTCGTGGTTCCCGGGGTCCATCATATAGCTGAAGAGGATCTTGTAACTGTCGTAGTCGAAACGGTGCTGAACGTGGGCGCTTTTTTCAAAACCATCGCCAACTGATTTGAAGCTTGTCACAAGGCACCAGTTGTCGATGAGGAAGAACTCCCGCCGTGAATTGTCCTTTGAACATTCTTCCACCACCACACCCGCCTCGTAGGGCCACGCCTTGATGCGACGTACTTCGAATGCTTCCTCGACACGAGCGTTGTAGGCGGCTGGATCCTCTTCACCCACGCACGCTCCATCACATTGTCCGAGGTGATAAGAGAAACAGCAGCCCCGGGCAACTTCGAGTCGGAGGAGCTTTGGACACAATCGGTGAGCCTTGGCGATCAGATCGAGATACTCCTTTGCCTGCGTCTTGTGCTTGAACACGCCCAGGATCGGCTCTGCCTTCTTCACGTCCAGAAAATCCACAGCATCAAGATTCACAACGGTGTAACCGTGAGCGTTTGTCGCCGGGCGGGCGATGATGATTCGTCGTCGTTCGCGTGAAGCGACATTGAACATTGGCCGCAGCTCCTTGATCAGCTGCGACTCCAGGAGAAGCGCTCCAAGCTCACCGGCGGTTTCGCGAACTTCCACCCGCGTTACCTTACGGCAAAGCCATCGTTCGTCCGGAGATGAGAAATGCGATCGCACCCTCGTCCGGATCGTTTTGCTCTTGCCGACGTAGAGGAGTTCGTTGAGCGAACCGTAGAACAAATACACTCCGGGCGAGTTCGGGAGAGCAGCGACGGCTTCTTTTGTGAATTGACGTTTCATTCGCAGTCGCCCGCCGCTATGCCGTTCCGGAAGAGAGAGTCGAGAAAGTCGTCAACAAGCTCTTCACCGAGGCGAGAAGTGCGCGCGCATCGGGTCCTCCCGGAATTGTTGCATTCAGTTTCAACTGTTTACCGTCCTGCTTGAGATGGGCACGATACTGGCGCAACGTAGATATGTGAGACATGATCTGTTGGAATGGGGGAACACCTCCGTCGTCCGTTTCGTAGAACTTCTTTTCGTCTGCAGAAGGAAAATAGAGGGACAACTGGTTCCGGAGGATCTCAACTTTCGTGAAGCCGATCTTCGAGGCGATAGTCTTGAGCTCGACAACGCCGAACAGATTCTCCACCTCCTCTGGATATTCCCCAAACCGGTCACGCAGCTCATCCCGCATGGACTGAATTTCATCATCGGACGAAAGACCATACAACCGCCGGTAGAAATCGAGCCTCTCTGAATCGGATTCAATGAACACGTCTGGAATATACGCCTCCACGTCGGCGTCGATCGTGGTCTCGCCGTTTCTCCAGCGTGCCTCAGCCTTGGCCCCCTGGAACAACTTTTCGAATTCCTGCTCCTTCAACTCGGCGACCGCTTCTTCCACGATTCGTTGATACATTTCGATCCCCATCTCCATAATGAAGCCGGATTGCTCTGCCCCGAGCAGGTTGCCAGCCCCGCGTATTTCGAGATCCCGCATGGCAAGGTTGAAGCCTGAGCCAAGCTCTGTGAACTCCTGTATCGCCTGCAATCGCCGCAGTGTTATACGGGGCAGGCTCGAAATTGGTGGAGTAAGGAGATACGCGTAGGCCTGCTCATTGGACCGTCCAACGCGTCCACGCAGTTGATAGAGTTCGGCAAGCCCAAACCTGTCTGCGCGATTGATGATGATCGTATTGACGCTGGGAATATCGATGCCCGACTCGATGATCTTCGTGCAAATCAAAACGTCATACTTCTTCTCGAGAAACTCCATCATGGCCTTCTCGAGTTCGTGCCCCTTCATCTGCCCGTGTGCGACATGAAATTTCGCCTCAGGTATCTTTCGATGGAGCATCGCCTGGATGTCATCGATGTCGTGGATGCGGTCATGGATGAAATACACCTGTCCGCCCCTGTGCAGTTCCTTGAGGATGGCCTCGCGGATCAATTGCGGGTCGAATTGAGCGATTTCCGTCAGGATGGGAAGCCGGTTACGGGGTGGCGTGTTGATGAGGGAGAGATCCCTCGCCCCCATGAGCGAAAACTGCAGCGTGCGCGGTATCGGCGTTGCCGTCAGTGTCATCGTATCCACGGTGGCCCGGAGGTGTCGCAATTTCTCTTTTGCGGTGACGCCGAACCGATGTTCCTCGTCGATGATCAACAACCCCAGGTCTTTGAACTGCACGTCTTTGGAGAGCAGCCGGTGGGTGCCGATCAGGATGTCGACAGTCCCCGCCTTCAATCCTTCGAGTGTCGTTTCCTGTTCCTTCTTTGACTTGAAACGCGAGAGCGATTCAACACGTACCGAGTATCTCCCTACACGATCTGTGAACGTGTTGTGATGCTGTTGGGCCAGGATGGTTGTGGGGACAAGGATGGCGACCTGCTTGCCGTTCAGAACGGATTTGAACGCCGCCCGGACCGCGACCTCCGTTTTGCCGAAGCCGACATCTCCGCAAATCAACCTGTCCATCGGAGACGGAAGTTCCATATCCCGTTTCACATCCCTCGTGGCTTTGGCTTGATCGGGTGTGTCCTCAAACATGAACGACGCTTCGAGCTCTTTTTGCCAGTGCGTGTCGGGAGCGAAAGCGAATCCCTGCTCGGTCCGGCGGCGCGCGTAGAGGGCAATAAGCTCACGGGCGATGTCTTTGATGCGTTTTCGTGCACGGGACTTGAGGCGTTCCCAATCCGGTGCCCCGAGCTTTGAAAGTTTTGGAAGATGTCCCTCTTGTGACGCGTATTTCTGGACACGGTTGACGAAGTTCAGGTTAACATAGAGAACGTCGTTCCCTTCGTACAGAACCCTCATGACCTCCTGGTCAACTCCACGGACTTTCAGTTTCTGCAATCCCGCGAATCGGCCAATGCCATAGTCGATGTGCACTACATAGTCGCTCCGCCGTAACTGTTGCGCTTCCTTCTGGCTGAATCCCTTGAACCTCTTCCGCTTGCTGGTCCCCCGCCGTTTGAGTCGTCCGAATACCTGATGCTCCGTGAAGAGGGCGAGACGGGAAGGGGGATAGATGAAGCCGAGGTGCAGAGCCTCGGTCATCATTTGATAGGACGGCTGGTGCGGTGCCTGAGCTGGTGCGGTTTCAGTGTTCGATTCTTCGCCATCGGAATCCGCTGTCGTGAATTCCTCTTCCAGCAGCTCTTTGAGACGGTCTGCCTCCTCGTGCGTATCGCACACAAGGACCAGCTCATTTCCTTCAAGGGCCAGTTCGCTGATTTGATGGAGAAGAACCTTGATGCTGCCGTTCACAGACGGCTGCTGAAGACTGAAGAATTCGATGGGTTCGGAGTGCTTTGAATCACTTATGAAGGAATGGAGGATTTTCGGAAAGTGATTCGACTGCTCCACGAGCGATTCCCACGACAGGATGTTCTGCACTCCCTCGCGGAACAGCTCTTCAACTTCTTTCTGAACAGCGGCAGGCTCATCGATGATGAATAGCGCATCGTTGGCAAGGTACTCGAGCATGGACGAGTGTACAGCCAGGCCGTCTTGTTCGGGCAAGAGACTCGCGACAATGCTTGCCGACTGAAGCTCTCTGATCGATCTCTGGGAGAGAGCGTCGAACTCTCTGATCGATTCAATCGAATCCCCCCAGAATTCAATGCGGATCGGGTTGTCGCCCACGTAAGGAAAAACGTCGAGAATTCCCCCGCGTACAGAGAAATCCCCGTACTCTTCCACGAAATCCTTCCGCTCAAAACCGAGGGCTATCAGCTGACTGATAAGATCTTCGAAGGGATGATCTTTTCCCGCCGTGATCTCGAAGCTTCTCTGCTTGAATTCGTTCGGAGGCGGTACGAGCCCGGTAATCGCTTCTGCGCTCGTGACAACGACGATCGTTTCTTTCGCGGCAAGCGCTTTGAGCGCCTCGACCTGTGCGATCGGAGCGGTCATGTCGAGTGCGGCCGCCTTGTGGCTCGGGCCATGGGCATATAATCGCACCGAGTGTTCACCAAGGAGTAATGCGCAATCGTCACGCAGTTGTTCTGCACGGTCCTTGTCGGCCGTCAGCAGAACTACCTGTGTCTGCCTCGTATCATAGAGCGAAGCTGCCACGAAAGCCATGAGCGAACCATTGATTCCCCGGATCGCGACGTTTTCTCCTGCGGCCAGCTGTTTACTCCTATGCAGGAGATTCCTGAACGGCTCAGAGCCCTCTATTTTCTTCCTAATCTCTTCGATCATCCTGACGTTCAATCATTTCCCGACATTTTTTCCAGTCAACAATCGCAAATCGGCAATCGACAATTCCCTGAACTAACCGGGAGAAAACACCTCACCCCGGCCATCGCGGGTATCCCGGACAGTCAGGGTGACCGAATGTAGCGAAAAGTCGCTGGACTCGCAATTGAACCTGCTGCTTGCATTAGCCGGCGAATAAAAGTACTATCCACTTTTCATAACCATCACGGAGTCATCATGCCCGGCTTCATCCCGCTCGTCTACACAGCGTTGTCTCAGCAGGAGCAAATTCAACGCGCAGAGAAGTTTCTTGAGTTATGCAGCCACCGTCGCACCGTTCGCAAGTTTTCAGACAAGCTTGTCTCGAAGGATATCCTGGAACTCATTCTCAGGACGGCCGGGACGGCGCCGTCCGGGGCAAACAAGCAGCCATGGCGGTTTGTCGTAGTCACCGATCCTGATTTGAAGCGCCAGATACGGATCGCTGCAGAAGCGGAAGAGAAGCAAAGCTATGAAAGCAGAATGCCGCAAGAGTGGCTGGATGACCTTTCCGCACTCGGCACCGACTGGCACAAGGAATTTCTGGAAGTTGCCCCGGCTCTCATTGTTGTGTTCGCTGTCTCGTACACGAAGGAAGAAAACAGGATACGGAAGAACTACTACGTCAAAGAATCTGTCGGGATCGCGTCAGGATTTTTGATCGCGGCGATTCACAACGCCGGATTGGTGTCGTTGACGCATACGCCAAGCCCGATGGACTTTCTTCAAAGAATCCTCGGGAGGCCAGAGAACGAAAAGCCGTTTCTGTTACTACCGGTGGGATATCCCAAAGAGGGGGCAACGGTGCCTGACATACACCGAAAGGAAGTGGATGAGATTGTGGTGTGGAGGTGAGCCGTCCGCTCTGTCCGGTCGGATCGCTGATCCGACCACATGATCATTCAACGACGAACAAAAAAGCCGTTGCATCAATTTCCTGCAACGGCTTGAATACGAACTCTTGACTCAACGAGCGCTAAACCGTCAGCTGTTCGACCCTGTCTTCTTTTTGGCTGTCTCGGGTTTGCAGCAATCCTCTTTCTTGGCTTCGCCTTCTTTCTTGCCGTCCATATCCTTGCACCCGTCGCAATTCTCTTCCATCTTCGAAGGTGCTACAGGAAGCTTTCCAATGGCCGCTTTGAAACCGGCGTCCTTCACTGCCTTGAAGAGAGCTTCAGGTTTTACGGCCGCTGAGGCCATTGTGACCACTGCTGTCTGCTTCTTGAGATCGACCTTCACATCTTTCACGCCTTCGACTCCACGGAGCGCCTTGTCGACTTTTGTCACGCAGCTCTCGCACGTCATACCTGCGACAGCAAGCTTCACGGTTTGGGGTTTTGTCGCTTGAGCGTTGACGAGGCCAACCGCGACGATTGCGATCAAGATGACCAGAATGAACCTGCGCATAGTGCGTTCTCCCTTTTGATTATGGCGATGAATGACTGGTGCACGGTGATGGGTGAAAGATACAGCTAAATGGCATCTGCTGCAACGACTTCTGTCTCGGATCTCCGCTTTTCATTCTCAGTAAAAAGTGTTATATTTAAATCGAAGAGCAAGAGTGAAAAATTGATTGGCCTCTGGTTGATGCACGAAACCTGAGGCATTTTTTTTCTGCCGGCCAGGCGCTCGGTATGCAGAAGATTGAGAATGAGCGGAAGGGAATAGTACGAGAGAATATGAAGGTTCGAGAAAATATCAGAAATATTGCAATCATCGCCCACGTTGACCACGGGAAGACCACGCTGGTGGACCACATGTTCCGGCAGACCGGGACGTTTCGCGCCAACCAGGATGTCGCTACGCGGGTGATGGATTCAAATGACCTGGAACGGGAACGCGGCATTACGATTCTGGCCAAAAATACGGCAGTTTTTTATACGCCGACCGAAGGAACCACTTACAAAATCAACATTGTCGATACACCGGGACACTCTGATTTTGCGGGCGAGGTGGAGCGGACACTCAAAATGGTCGACGGTGTCCTCCTGCTGGTCGACGCCGCAGAAGGGCCCCTCCCAGGAACGAAATTCGTTCTGAAGAAGTCCCTGGAGCTGAACCTCCAGCCGATTGTCGTCATCAACAAGATTGACCGCAAGGACGCCCGGGCACACGAGGTGCTGGACGAGGTCTTTGAACTTTTTCTTTCTCTCGGGGCACACGATCACCAGCTCGATTTTCCGATCATCTATGCCATCGCGAAGCAGGGAGTTGCCAAACGGGAGCTCGACGATCCCAGTACCAATCTCAAACCTCTCTTTGAATCAATCATCGAAAAGGTGCCCCCTCCGCCCGGCGATGTCGATTTGCCATTTCAAATGCTCGTCACCACAATCGACTACAATGACTACCTCGGCAGGCTTGGAATCGGTCGCATCAACCGTGGAACAATCAAGCTGGGCTCCCCGATGAAAGTCATTCATCGGGATGCTTCGGTCGATGATGCCCGCGTGACGAAAATCTATGTGTTCGAAGGGCTGAAGCGCATCGAAGCTGCAGAAGCCGGCGCTGGTGACATTGTCGCGCTTGCCGGAATGGAAGATGTCGATATCGGTGAAACGGTTGCTGACGCATCCGACCCTTCGCCGTTGCCGTTCGTGTCGATCGAAGAGCCAACACTTTCAATGAACTTCGTCGTCAACAATTCACCCTTCGCAGGTCTCGACGGAAAATATGTCACGACGCGGCATCTCGGTGAACGATTGGCGAAGGAGATCCGCTCGAATGTCAGCCTGCGCGTGGAGCTCACGGATTCTCCGGACGTGTTCAAGGTCAGCGGACGCGGAGAGCTGCATCTCGCGATCCTGATCGAAACCATGCGGAGAGAGGGATTTGAGTTCCAGGTGTCCAGGCCCGAGGTGATCTACAAGTGGATCGACGATGTTCTCTGCGAGCCAATGGAGCATGTCATTATCGATGTGCCTGACGAGCATAGCGGAGTGGTGATCGAAAACATGGGCCGGCGCAAGGGAACCATGAAGAACATGATACAAGTGCAGGGGAATACGCGTCTCGAGTTCATTGTGCCTGCCCGAGGCCTGCTCGGGTTCAGGTCCGAATTCATGACACAGACCAGGGGCACGGGAATACTCCACCACAATTTCAATGGGTACGAACCGAACAAAGGGGAATTCGCCCATCGCACGCGCGGCTCTCTCATCGCGCTCGAAGATGGCACCTCCGTCGCGTACGCCATGTGGAAGCTTCGGGAACGCTCCACATTCTTCATGGAGCCGGGCGTGAAAGTGTATCGCGGTATGGTTGTCGGTGAGAACTCGCGCGAGCATGACATGGTGGTGAATGTTTGCAAGACGAAGCACCTGACGAACATGCGCGCGTCCGGTTCTGACGAAGCTATCCGCCTGGAAACTCCCCATATCATGACGCTCGAACAGGCGATCGAATGGATCGGCGATGACGAATACGTGGAAGTGACGCCTCATTCCATCCGTCTTCGGAAGCGCTATCTTGACCACAACGAGCGCAACCGGATGTCCAAGAAAAAGGTGGAAATTGTTGAGGATTGAAGGTGATTTCGTGGCCCTCGGCAGGACTTCATCCACAGTGATCTGACCACATGATGTTTTCCGCTCGGACAAACTGGGATTCCGTTCCTGCGCCTCTGTTTGCGCTGGCGCAGGAAATGAGGGCTGCCGGGAAGGAAATCATCGATCTCACAGAGTCCAATCCCACCAAATGCGGTTTCCTTTCTGACCCCGACGATCTGATACCCCGGTCCGCACTTCAGCGATCGATCAACTATGATCCCGACCCGAAGGGTTTGTTCGACGCGCGCCAGGTGATTGCACGGTGGTACTGCCGTCAGGGTACCATCGTCGATCCGTCTCACATCGTTCTTGCTTCCAGCACGAGCGAGGCGTATTCCTTCCTTCTGGGGCTGCTCTGCAATTCGGCGGAGAGCATTGCAGTACCCAAACCGAGCTACCCTCTCTTCGATTATCTGGCCCGCCTGAACGATGTGGAATGCCGTCACTATGGCCTGGCGTATGATGGCGAGTGGCATGTTGACTGGCCGTCGCTTGAGAATGTCCTGACGGCTGGGACAAAAGCGCTCGTTCTCGTTCATCCGAACAACCCAACAGGTTCCTACATAACAACAGACGAGGCGGAACGCATCGTCAGGGTATCAAGGGAGCTTGGCATCCCGTTGATTGTGGACGAAGTGTTCGGGGCGTATTCGTTAGGAGAGAGCGCAAGGCGGTTTGGAAGTTTTGCAGGTACGCACGGGACGCTCACGTTTACGTTGAACGGAATTTCGAAACTCGGAGGCTTGCCTCAACTGAAACTGGCCTGGATCGCCGTATCAGGGCCAGACCACCTTTGCTCTGAAGCACTGAGGAGACTCGAAATTATCGCAGATACGTTCCTTTCTGTCGGGACGCCAGTGCAGCACTCGCTGGGATCGCTCATGGGCAATGGCTCTCCAATGACCGGAAAAATCAAGGAACGACTGGTGAGCAACGTTGAGGAGTTGAGAAGAACCTTCTCGGCTTCATTGCCGGCAAGTCTCTTCGCGTGCGAGGGGGGATGGAGTGCGGTTCTTCGCCTGCCTGCAATCCGATCGGATGAAGAGTGGGCATTGGAGCTCCTGCGCTCACAAGGTGTCCTTGTGTACCCAGGGCAGCTATTCGAATTTGATATACCTTCGTGTATTGTCGTAAGCTTGTTGCCGAAGTCGCAAATCGTTTCGGAGGGGATCAGGAGAATCGTCACGGCGATCAGCGGCTGAAGCCGACCTCTCTTCCGTTCCCATTGCCGGATGTACCAACCCGCATCATAATCACAATCCAGCGAACACGTCGCCGGTACTCAATCAGCGTCGGGTGAGCTCTGTGTGTGCGTGGGCGTTGGTACGGAACCGTATGGGGAGGAATAAAAACAGAGAGGGCGCCACCCTCAACGTGGCGCCCTCTCGTTCATGGAGGTAACTGAATTGCCCGAAGATCTTAGTTGGTCAGTGTCAGCGTCACAACCTTCGCCGTCGAGGCAAGCGTGCCGGCGGAAGCGTTTGCACCAAAGGTGTAGGTGATCGTCTTGCTTGCATCGGCACCCAGGGCAATCGCAGTCACAACACTCGCCGCACTGGCTGGGGTCGTGGCAGAGATATCAACGTTTCCTGCACTCGTTCCCTTGACGCTCGCCAGGTTGATCTGCAGCGTGTAACCGGCTGCCAGGGCTGCGTCGAGGGTTGCTGTGATCTTTACGGTGGAGGCAAAATTCTGTGTGATGCTATAGTTGGTGGAAGCGTCTGTGACTGAGGTCAGTGCGTTCGTTCCGGCAGTACCTGTGGTGATGGTCATTGCACCGGGGTTGCCAGAGGTTGCGATCTTGTAAACTGCGTTGACAGCCAGACTGACATTCTGTGTGGCCGTTGCCTGCGCCATTGCGTTTTGTGCAACTGCGAAGCTCAGGACTACGAGGGCGATAACTACGATTGACTTCTTCATTGTTGACTCCAAGTTAGTATTTTTTGTGATTGTTTTCATATCTGTATCAGTATATCTCAAGGAGCGTGCCAGAACAATTATCACTGATTTCTATTGATTTTATTGCCGTTTCCCGGCATTGACGTCTCATTATAAGACCTTTGGATCAAGATGAGACTACGATTCGCACTTAAAATCCTTTCAATTTGAGAGAGAGAACGAAAGCGTCACGATCTCTGTTGATAATCGGGAGTAAACACGAATCTTGTCTCGTAATGAGACGACTGAGGTAGCCCCTTCTCTTGGCATGTAGTTCTAGGAGGAGCGGGATGGTCCATACGCAACTATGCCTCTGATATCAAGTATATCCAGAAGCAAATCAAGTTCGCCGCTACCAATCACTTCTTGATGACCAAGGGATACCCGATGCCCCGCAGAATTCTGGCGCTGTTGATTGTCTTCAACATTGTTGAGTCCGCCATTGCCGTTGCCTCTATCCTCCCCGACTCTGTGAGACCGAGGATCAATGCTGTCCGAATTGAAGGCGAGATCAAGTTGACCGGAAAGCTCTCCGATCCGCGCTGGAATCTTGCCCAGCCGGTCCAGATAGGATTCGAAGTGACGCCGGGTGAGAACACGCCTGCTTCTCAGATGACGAGCGTCCGCATACTCTACACCGCCGAATACGTGTACTTTGGATTTGACTGCAAGGATACCAATCCTTCAGCGATCCGGGCTCACATCTCCGACCGGGACAAGATTTTCGATGATGATTATGTGGGGATCATCCTGGACACCTACGGCGATTATCAGCGGGCCTATGAATTCATGGTCAATCCACACGGGATCCAGGCAGATTTGATGAGAGTGGGCGGCAACGAAGACAATAGTTTTGATACCGTCTGGGGAAGCGCTGCTGACATCAATGACGACGGGTGGAGCGCGATCATGGCAATACCGTTCAAAAGCCTCCGGTTCCCTTCGGTGCGTGAGCAAGATTGGGTTGCTTTGTTGTTCAGGAACATACCGCGCGCGAGCCGTGAACAGGTCTCCTGGACCCCGTTCGACCGGAACAATCCATGCTTTCTGTGTCAGGGAGGAATGATCGTTGGGATTGCGGATGTGCAGTCCACGAACTCTGTTGAATTGCTCCCGTATCTTGCTGGCCAGCAGCGGGGCGCGCTCCGCGATGGATCCGATGCGTCGTCCCCATTCGAAAACGGCAAACTGAAGGGAAGGATGGGAGGCGGCATCCGGTACTCTCCGAGTCCAGACTTGTCGGTGGAAGTGGTGGTGAACCCGGATTTCAGCCAGGTGGAGTCGGACGCAGCACAAATCAGCGTCAACTCCACCTTTGCGCTGAACTATCCTGAGAAGCGTCCGTTCTTTTTGTACGGCGCCGACCTGTTCCGGAACCAGAGCGGCATTCTCTATTCCCGCACCATCAACAATCCACTGGGGGCCGCAAGGGTGATAGGGAAGTCCGGGGCGTTCTCGTTCGGCTACCTCGCCGCCAGCGACCGCAATACACCGTTCATCGTTCCTGGTGAAGAGAATTCCAATTTTGTGTCGACAGATCTTGAATCGTTTTCAAACGTTGCACGCGCACGGTACGACTTCGGCGACGAAGCATTCCTCGGAGCGATGGTGACGACCCGCAACACGGCAACAGCGCACAACTATGTTGGGGGCCTGGATTGGAACTACAGGTTCTGGGGGAATTACGCTGTTAGCGGAGAGGTCTTCTTTTCGGACACAAAAGAAGTGAATGACCGCTCGCTTCTTTCCAGCACGCGGGAGTTTGGAACGACCGGCCATGACGCTGCATTCAACGGCGAACAGTACGGCGGAACTTCGTACCAATTCAGCATCAGAAGAGATGCCCGCGAGTACAGTGTGGGCTTTCAGTATCTGGACCATTCCGCCACGTTTCAGGCGCAGGACGGTTTCGTGCCGAACAACAACAACCGCATCGTATTCCTGCAGCAGCAGTACACGTTCTATCCAAATAACGCACTGCTCGACAGCTGGTCGATCGAGGCAAATGGCGGGCTGCACTTCAATGACGGTGGGACGAGAAAGGAAAAGTGGTTTGTTCCGGGAATATCTGCACAGTTGAAGAACCAGGTCAACGTCTCGGTGACCTATTTCGCCCTCAATGATGAACTCTTCGGGGGTGTTCAATTCGACAATATCAATCGAACTCAATTCAATGTCTTCGCCCGCCCTTCGAGTGTCGTTACACTTTCCTTCGAAGGTGAATTCGGACGATTCATCCGGCGTTCGGATTTTCCGCAGATGGGGACGGGGCACAATATCAACGTGACTGCTACGCTTCGCCCTACATCCAGATTACAGGTGGATCTGTCGTACTCACGGGCGCGTTTGTCGAGTGTCGCGTCAGGCGAACTCTTCTATGACGGTTACATCACTCGCGTGATGGGCATTTACCAGTTCACGCCGGAACTGTTCCTGCGTGTCATCGGACAGTACGACCACTTCAACAAGGGAATCGATTTTTACCCGCTGTTCAGTTATAAATTGAATCCTTTCACGATTTTTTACGCCGGATCGACGTACGCGCTGTCGGATTTTGGCTCTCCGTTCGGATTCAAGCAGACTGCCCGCCAGTACTTCCTGAAACTGCAGTACCTCCTTCGCAGCTGATGCGCCCTCGGATGCCGGCACCACGGCCCCGCAGCATGCAATGTATTGATATGGTGGGAAGTATGTCGTATCTTTTAGTCGAGCATACTGGTTGGCGAAAAGCAACACCGTGGTATAGCTTCCGCCTGCGTCCCGTCGGACTTCGGCGGGCCCCGACGATGTCGGGGTAAACAGGGGCTGGTTCAGAACGCCACTCCTCGTTGATGCGCTTGTTTCTTTCAATTGGAAATCGACAATCGACAATCCGTAAGTTTCAACATGTCCGGACGCTTAGCTCAGCTGGTTCAGAGCGCCGCCCTTACAAGGCGGAGGTCGCTGGTTCGATCCCAGCAGCGTCCACAAGAACAAGACGAGGTCGCTGGTTCTGGGCCGGAGGCCCATCCGCTTTTGGCGGAGATCCCAGCAGCGTCCACATCGCCTGACGACCGGGTTTCATGCTGCTCATCGTCATTGCTACGCCCTTCGCACGGGATTTCTGCCACCTGACTGAAATCATGGACCAAATCCGCACCGTTCTCTTGCTGGATGATGATGCCACCTTCGTTGGAGAATTTCGATCAATGATGGAGGGTTCATTCAACATCCTCTCATCTGAGTCGGAAGCAGGAGCGCTTGATATCCTGAGTCACAAGAAAGTGGACGTTATCTTGCTCGAGCTGGCTCTAAGCCGCGGAGAGAGCGGAATGGAAACTCTCAAGCGGATCAAAGAGTCGATGCCGGATTTCCCGGTCATCATTCTCACTGCGCATCCGTCCGTCGAGAGTGCTGTGGAGGCGATGCGGCTCGGGGCGTACCACTACATCTCAAAAGCTCCGAAAGTCGAAGAACTGAAGTCCCTCGTGGAGAAGGCGCTCGCAGAACGGGAGTTGAAGCGGGACTACGAATTGCTGCGGGAAGAAGTTGAACGCGTGTCCGGAAGAATCGTCGGCCAGAGTCCGGTGATACAACGCGTCTTCGAGTCGATTCAACGAGTCGCGATGACGGATGTGACGGTTCTCATCACGGGCGAATCGGGCACCGGAAAGGAACTGGTTGCACGCGAGATCCACGCCAACAGCAAGCGAAGCCAGCGCGTGTTCGTCACGGTGAACTGCGCTTCACTGGTGAAGGATCTCATCGAAAGCGAACTCTTCGGGCACCAGAAGGGATCATTCACCGGCGCTGCAAGCACGAAGCTCGGGAAATTCGAGCTCGCCGACGGTGGAACGATTTTTCTTGACGAAATCGCAGAACTCGATGTTCATCTCCAGGTGAAGCTGCTGCGGGCACTCCAGGAAAAAGAGATTGACCGCATAGGTGGGACGAGCCCCATCCCGGTTGATGTCCGTGTATTGGCCGCGACGAATCGCGAACTCAACGCGATGACAGAGCGGGGAGACTTCCGCCAGGACCTTTTCTACCGTCTCAATGTGTACCCGATCCACCTCCCGCCGCTGCGAGATCACAAAGACGACATTCCCCTCCTCGTTGAACATTTTCTGGAGCGGTTTGGCAAGTCTCTCAACAAACCATCCATCAGCCTCGATCCACGCGCTCTGGAATACATGATGCAATACAATTGGCCTGGTAATGTCCGGGAACTCGAGAATATCCTTCAGCGCGGTATCCTGATCTCATCAAGCTCCTCCATCGAACCCGAACACCTGCCGCGAGAAATGGTGCAGGGGGGCCTGCCAATCGTAGATGGACAATCCCTGCCAGACATCGAGCGCGAAGCCCGGGATGGAGCCGCACGCTCAGTGATCATGCGGACTCTCGAACGGACAGGCTGGAACATCAAGGAAAGCGCACTTCTTCTGGGGGTGCCAGAGAAAACCCTGTACGACAAGTGCTCAAGGCTTAGTATCAAATTGAGACGGACGGTGTCTGCTCAGCAAGAGGATTGATGACGCGACTAATTTACGAGACATCGTAAACGTAGGGGGAGATGTACCTTTTTCGTACTCTTTGACGATGTTCGAGAGTTAGCGCTTACTCGCATGCCCAAAATGGCCTATATTTTCTGCGCGATTCAGATTCCGAAAATTCCAGAATGAAATTGCGGGTTTTTCTGAAATGCTCGGAAACGCCGTAACGAATATTAGTCAATGATTGAAATTTCGTAGAAAAATCACTATTCTCATTCTGAACAGTATGTGGTACTGTTTTTGAGTGTGATACAGGTGATCAAAAACGTGTTTTGGCCGTCTTTCTCAATTTAGGAACATTGTAATTCGATGACAATCTTTATCGATCTGCTGGGTTCATGGATAATCAGAGCTTCGTTGATCACCGTCATGCTCACGCTGACGGTGAGTCTCAACAATGCTCTCTACCAGAGCAACCAGCAAGCCAATGCGAAGAAGATGATCGTGGCAGCCGATAGCATCATCTATTCTGATGTGAATATGGCGGGTTATAATGTCTCCGGCGTATCGTTTGCGATTGCATCGGATACGGTAATGCAGTTTGCAGGAGATGTGAACGGGGGGGGGACTCCAGAAACCATTAAGTACTGGACGTCCTACAATAATGCGACAGGACTCCGGAAGCTCTATCGCTACGTGAACAATGAGAACGGTGGCGTAGACCTGCCGCTTGGGAACAACTTCTATCGTGTGTCTTTTCAGTACTACAATTACTTTGGTAAGAAGACAACGAGGCTCGACAGCATAGTTGCGGTAAGGGTATGTATCGTCCGGCCAGAAGTTGACAGAGTTGATTTAGTGTTCACGCTGCAAAGCGCATTTCAGGTGTCATCATTGCAAGACTCAAGTGTGGACGCTCGGTGTTGTAGATTCCGACTGCTTCCAAGACAGCTTCTCTCGCCT